>CAZLBE010000023.1:0-10172 GCA_964557635.1 uncultured Desulfobacterales bacterium | reverse complement strand
CCATACAGGCAATACCCAAAGACCATGAATTAGCCGAATGTGAAAATTTTTTAAAGATTATAGAAAAAAATGTCAATCGTATGATTGAGTTGATAAGCGATCTTCTTGTTTTATCAAAACTTGAGCGCCTTCAGGGAACTGATATTAAATTTGAAAATCAAAATTTTTCTTCCCTGATTCATTCTGCAGTGAGTGCCTGCCGCAGAGCCTCTCAAAAAAAGAACATATCCGTTACAATTGATTGTGATGAAAAAATGTCAGCAAAAATTGATCCGGTTCTCATTGAACAGGCTATTATCAACCTTGTTGACAATGCAGTAAAATACAGTGACAAAAACACTTTAATTTCCATTAAAGCTGTAACTTGTGATGATAAAAAAATTAAAATTGAAGTCAAAGATCAGGGCCGCGGGATTGGAAAACCACATATTCCGAAAATTTTCAACAGATTCTACAGAGTGGACAAAGCAAGAAGCAGAAATGCGGGCGGGACAGGCTTAGGCCTTGCCATTGTCAAACATATTGTTCAGTATCACAACGGTAAAGTTGAGGTTTCAAGCATCAAAGGAAAAGGTAGTGTGTTTACAATCACTATTCCTTTATAACCGCCATGAGGCGGATCTGGACTTGGCCCAGATTTGCCTCAAAGAATCAAAGATTCTGACAAAAAATGAAATAAATTAATCCAGGCTATGATATTCCCTGAAACAAACAGGCCCGGGAAGGCAGGCAGTACAATTGAATACTATTTATAATAAGCCTTAATCCTTTGCTTTTTTTACACACCAGACAGAAACATAAAAAAGCAGCCCTCCGATAATCGCCAAAACAGCATAAGAGAAATAGGGTGGCGAATTTCCAAAGGATGCTGCCCTGATGGCCGTAGAGGCATGGGTCAGCGGCAGGAAATAAATGGCTGTCTGTGCCCAGTCAGGAAAATTTTTCACCGGGAAAAAGGTGCCGCCTAAAAATGCCATGGGCGTGATCACAAAAGTGGTCATCATGGCCTGATCTGCATGGGATTTGACCAGCATGGCAAGTCCCACAGCAAGGGATGCAAACACAAAACTATTCAGCAGGACAGCCAGCCAGAACCAAATATTATACGAAAGGACAACCCCGAATAAAAGTCCCAGAACAAGAATTACCAGGATGGCAAGAAACGCCCGTGTCATTCCTGCCATAACTTCACCGATCACATAGGACAGATCGCTCAACGGTGCTGCCTGAATTTCTTCAAAAATATGCCAGTAAAACCGGGCAATATTAATCTCACTGGAAATAGCAAACGCCTGGGTCATGCTACTCATGGCAATAAGGATAGGTTCATCCAGGAACAGAATAGCCGGGGAATGCAAAAAGCTCTCCTTCATCCACTTTCAGGTTGACATCCCTGAGCGCCTGAACAGATTTATAGGTTTTATTCAGATTCTCTATCCGAATCATCACAATTATCCTGCGGTTTTTTGATTTCGGATATCGGCTATATTCGTTACAATATCCTGCAATGGCTGACGTCTCACTCGATGAGGCAATGCCAGCCCGGCAGCAGTTTCAATATCCTTTAATTCTACTTCACTCCTGCCTTCATAAGCAGCCAGGGTTTTAGCCGTCTTTAAAATAATAATATCTCCCCTGTGACCATCTACCCCCACATCGAGACAATAGGATGCGATTTCATACAACATGGGTTTGGAACAATTCACCTTGGGATAAACAGCCTGTGCCTGTTTGATTTTCTCCACAAGCTTCTGAGAATCCGCTTCCCATTCTTTTACAAATTCTTCCGGATCTTCATCAAACCGAATGCGTCGTTCCATGATGCTGACCCTGGCGTCCGGATCAGATATCCCCTGAATATTGACACAAAGCCCGAACCGGTCTAAAAGCTGAGGCCGCAATTCCCCTTCTTCCGGATTCATGGTGCCGACAAGGGTAAACCGTGCGGGATGGGAAAAGGAAATACCTTCCCGTTCAATGGTGTTGACCCCCATAGCAGCAGAATCCAAAAGCACATCCACCACATGATCATCCAGAAGATTCACTTCATCCACATAAAGAATCCCCCTGTGAGCAGCCGCCAGAATACCCGGTTCCACCTGCTTTTCCCCTTTTTTAAGGGCCTGTTCCATATCCATGGTCCCCACCACCCGATCTTCGGTCGCCCCTACAGGCAATTCAACCACCTTGATGCTGTCCATTACGGTTTCCGGTCCCGGCCCACTGCCAAGAATACGATCCCGACATTCAGTACGAACGCACTCCGTACAGACTTGGTGTTCCCCTTGAGGATTATGCTGAAACGGGCAGTCCTTGACCTTTTCAATCTCCGGAAGTATCTGTGCCAGTGCCCTGACAGCCGTGGACTTGGCAGTCCCCTTCTCACCCCGGATCAACACCCCCGAAAGGGTGGGATTGATAATATTCAATATCAATGCCAGTTTCATCTCTTCCTGACCTTTAATGGCCAGAAATGGATATACATTCATTTTTTTCACAACACCCCTCCTTTTACAATATCAACCAATTGATTGGCTTTAAGATCTTGTATTTTAAAATATTCTGCATTTAATTGACCCGCAAGTTTTTGGGCCAAACCAAAGGAAACAGCTCCCTGACTTTCAGAATCCACCACAATAAACTGAATTCTGTCTTCCAGAGCTATCCTGCCAGCCAGATCCATTGCCTCTTGAAATGGTTTTTTATTTCCAAGAGACACATTTCCCCTGCCATCCGTAATAATAATGGCAATGGGTCTGGCTTCAGGCTCCCGAATCAAATGGTTTCGTAATAATTCAAACCCTTTTACAAGCCCGGAAGACAACGGCGTTCTCCCTCCCACGGGCATTTCCGACAATAACCGTCCCGCAAGTTCCACAGACGAGGTAGGTGCCAGATTTACAAACGCTTCATTTTTTCTAAACGTTACCATGGTCACTTTATCCCGTTTCTGGTATGCATCTAACAGCAAAGACATAATCGCTCCCTTTGACGCTGCCATCCGTCCCCGTGCCCCCATGGAGGCGCTGGCATCTACCAGAAAAAGAAGGAAATTACCCATACGCTTTTCCCGGATTTTTTCCCGGATATCCTGATCTTTTAATATAATAGATAGATGACCATTGTTTTTTCTTTGCAGCTGAAAAGGCGCTGCTGCTCGCAATGTAGCATCAAACGCAATATCATGACTGCCTTTTGGAAGGGTACTGCGCACGTACCGCCCCTGCTTTGCAGCCGTTCTGGACTGGGAACGCTTACCAGACCCCCTTCTAAATATCCGATCTTTAGGGGAGGTGATTTTTTTCACCTTAAAGGTTTCTCCTACCTCAAATATTTTTTCCAGCACGTCTTTTTTGTCCTGTTCCCCCTCTTTTTCCTGAGGTTCGGGTGCAGACTGTTCCTGTTTAGATGCCTGATCGTCTTTATTTTCCTCAATAGTATTGTCCGTCTGATCTCGTTCACCATCAGATTCAGAAGTTTCAGAAGTTTCTTCCGGCTCAGGATGTGACGTTTCCTGATCTTCATCTTTTTCTTTGGATTTAGTCTCATGATCATGGGAATGATCCTGCGGTGGCGGCGGAGGTACAGGATCGCGTTTCCGGTGAACCAAAACAAATCCAGCCACCTGTTTTACCTCCTCTATCCCAACCTCAGACTTCCCCTGATAAGCGGCAAGCGCTTTGGCGGCCTGTTCAATCACAAGATCGGCCCTGTGCCCGGCTACGTTGTTTTCCGCACATAAAGAGGCTATAAAATGCCGTATCCTAACTGGAACCAAAATATCCCCCACGCCCTTTCTTGCCGCCATAATCCGGTCAGATAAGATAGTATTATCTGCCTGAAATAGATTTAAAAATGCTTCAGGGTCGGCATCATACGCTTCCCTTCGCACCATCAGAAGAATTCTTTTTTCCAGATCTTTTTCCGATGCCACCTCCACACAAAGACCAAACCTGTCCAGAAGCTGGGGCCGTAATTCTCCTTCCTCCGGATTCATGGTTCCCACGAGGACAAACGCCGAAGGATGGCTGAAAGAAATGCCTTCCCGCTCAATTCGATTTTCACCGGAAGCAGACGCATCGAGAATAATATCCACAATATGGTCATCTAAAAGATTGACTTCATCCACGTACAGAATTCCCTGATGCGCCTTGGCCAGCAACCCCGGCTGCAGAACCCTGGCACCGCTTTTTACGGCCAGATTAAAATTAATCCCGCCTGCCACGCGATCTTCCGTAGCATTCAACGGCAGGGTGACGATCTGTGTTTCAGGTAAAATTGCCGCAAGAGCCCTGACGGTGGTGGACTTGGCCGTTCCCTTTTCTCCCCGGATTAAAACCCCACCGATATGCGGATTAATTGCATTAAGGATCAGGGCAAGCTTAAGTTGCTCCTGCCCCACAATAGCTGAAAATGGAAACACAGAATTAGAGTTCATCATGACAACGTTGCATCCTGTATAATTTTTTTAATATCTTTCATTTTATCCTTCCAGGAATCAACATCTTCACTGGTCATGATATCCACGGCACCGCCCTGGAAATCTCCGGTTACGTCACCCATTTTGTCTTCCAGGCAGGCTTCGGTATCAAGGTATGCTTCTTTGAGCCGCTCTAAAAGTTCAGGATCAGGCTTCCAGATATCCCGGCTTTCAGCCTCAAGCAGACGTCTGCCAATTTCTTCCATGGCCCAGGGGTTGACCTTTTCAAACCATTCCTTCATTTCCGGGTCCAACATGAATTTTTCAGCAATTTCATCAAAAATCCAGTTGTCCACCTCGCCTGTGGTAGCACCAAACCCGTAAACCCGGCCAATGCGTTTGTTTAAATCTCCAGCACCCTTGTATCCATGCTGTTTCATGCCTTCAATATATTTGGGATTAAACAGCTTTGCCCTGACCACCCGGCGAAGCTCATCGGCAAAATCAGTCACCGACACATTGGCAGGATCACGGGTATCGCCGTAATAGGTCTTGGGTTTTTTGCCGGAAAGGGTCTTTGCCGCCACGGTCATACCTCCATAATTACTATAGAAACAACAGCACTTCAAAAAATCTGTTTCATCAGAAATATGCTTATCAAAAGTGACCTGCACCCGCTTCAAATTTTCCACAAGTTCGGGAAGGGCCTCAACCCCAAAAACATCATCCCCCGACCCATATGCATATCCGTTCCAAAGAAGATAAACATCAGCCAGATCTGCTTCTGTTTTCCAGGCTGACGCATACACGGCAAGATTAACCCCGGATCGGTAAACTCCCGGCTGGGCACAAAATACCCGAAAGGACAACCGTCTGAAGACATCTTTATCTTCAAGATCAAGCCCTTTTTGTGCAGCCTGTTCCAGAACGTGTTTTCTAATAAAATTGCTCTGCCGGTCTTCATTGAGCAGGGCAACGGCACAAATAGCCTCATCCACATATTTAACAAGATCGGGAAAACAATCTCTTGTAATGCCGGACACCCGGATATTAACATCAATCCTGGGACGTCCCAATTCCTCCAGCCCGATAATTTCAAACCCGTCAATCTGACCATTTGCTTTCCATTTCGGGCGGACGCCCAGAAGATGAAAAATCTGAGCAATCTGTTCCCCGTCAGAGCGCATGATATCCGATGCAAACCAGATCATGCCCACAGACAGAGGGAAACCGCCTTCTTCTTTTTTATACCGTTCAATCAAAGCATCCGCCAGCTTAACCCCTACCCGACACGCCGCTTTTGTCGGAATACGGGTGGGATCTACATTATACAGATTACGACCGGTGGGCAGGATGTCATACCGTCCCCTGGAGATAAAACCGGAAGGCCCGGCCGGCACATACCCCCCTGCCATGGCATTCAAAAGAGACTCAATCTCCCTGGAATCATTGATACGGTCGGCCACATCCAGCACAAGGTCTGAAAAAGCCTGACACCGTTTCAGCAGATCACGTTCCGGCAGACTGCCGAACTCTGATATCAGGATGGCCTGGTAATCCTCTGTTTGAATAATCCGGCTGATAATCTTATGGGCTTTGCGATCCGAGTCAAACAACAATTCCGAATAGGGTTTTCCTGATTTCCCGTATCCACCCGGGTTTTTAAATGCATCAAAAATATCTTCCTGCCACAGCTCAAAAACAAGCCGCCGGGTATTCAATTCATTATTGGTATCAAATTTTAAAATACTGTTAATATATTCCGCCAGCGCTTCTTTTTCAGGAATTTCCCCAAAAATATGCATTCCCACAGAAGTCTGGCTGTTCTTAACCAATGAAATCAATTCATTACACCGTTGTGCTAATGCTTGAAAATCAGCCGGAAATACCGCTTCCACCTCTTTCCTTAAATTATTTTTATCAATGGATTCATGTACCAAATGCTCAATTTGATGAGCTCTTGCAGGATCTGTATCCTTGGCCTGACTGTGTTGATTCAATAAATCCTCAAGATCCTTTAGACCTTCATAGGTATCTGAAATCGTCAACATGGACTGGAGATGATTCACGGTAACAGCATAACTGCGACGTTTTGCCACAACCCCTTCAGCAGGATTATCAGAATTATAAATATAAAGATTCGGCAGTGTGCCAATGGCAATATCCGGCCAGCAGGCATTTGACAGCCCTGCATCCTTTCCGGGAAGCCATTCCAGATTTCCATGGGTTCCCACATGAATGATAACATCTGCCTTGAATATTTTTTCCATGTACATATAGGTGGCAATATACTGATGCGGCGGCGGAATATCCGGATCATGAAGGATCTTGCACACCCGGCCGTCGCATCTTGCACCTGCACACCCTCTTTTGGGCTGCATAATCACGTTGACATTCCCGAAATTCAACCCTGTGATCACAAGTTTTCCTTCATAAATCATACTCGGCGGCACCCCGTTCATTTCCTGGCCCGGCGGCAGTCCCCATCCTTCAATCATTTCTTCCCGGGCTTTTTTTGGAAGATCATCAAACCACTGTTGATAAATTTCATTGTCCAGCAGGGCTAAGTGACCTTTTTTACTGATAATCTCATCCACAGTCGTCCACCGGAATTCTGCAATGGCTTTACGGTCAAGAATCAATTGCATCAAGTCTTCCCCTGATTCAGGGATATTTTTAACCACATACCCTTTTCGGACCATCTCCTTCATGATCCTGACAACACTCTCTCCGGAATCAAGACCGCCTGCTCCTCCGATATTTGCCTCCAGACCGGCACATTCATTTTTATGGAAAACAAAGACCACCTTTCGTTCTTCCGGACGTTTTCGACCCAGCCGGATATAATTTTTCACCCGTTCCGCCAGATGTTCCACCCGCTCCGGAATCACTTCAGTGATTTCAAAACTGGTATCGGTTTTCTCATCTATCATCTTGCGACGGGCAGCAACAATGACTGGTTCTATATTCCCTTCAAATTCCGGCATGGCAATACCAAAACTGACATCCGTCGTAATTCCCTGGGGATCTTCTTCCCATTCTTCTACAGATTTAGAATAAGAAATCAAGGGCTTAAACACGGGCACATTGAGTTTTTTAAATAAAGCCACGCTCTGGGCTGCCACACCGGTTTCACTCACATCATCATTGATTTCCCTGCCCAGAAAAAAATAATGGAGATTAATCAGGGCATGAATCAACGGTTTCCCCTCTTTATCAAGAAACCAGGTTTCAGCGGCCTTGATCGGCCCCAGTGATCCTGCTTCAGAATCCGGTGTTCCATTACAAAAAACCGGTAAAACATTGACCTTTCGTGCCCTGAATGCCTCAATCAAAGCAGTCTCCAATCCAGCATCCCCATTGGTAAAGGCATGCCGGGGGAAAAGAATCCCCACTGTCATATCATGTTCAAAGGGATGCCCCGCCATAAACGCTTCAACCGTGTCATACACCTGCCAATCGGGCGGACACAAAATTCCCTGCCATGGCATGGGAACCGGCTCTTTTATTTGAATTTCCGGCCGTAAAAAATGAGCGATATATTCCAGAAGCCGTTTATAATTTTCTTTTCCCCCTTCTGCCATATATCCATAGGCGATTGCACAGTCAGACGGCGGAACCGTGGCACAAAATCCCCAATTCGTGGGGTCAAATGATATGGTGACAATCACAGCATCTTTATTGATTTCATCTATTCTTGCTCTGATTTCCTCAAAAAAAGCATCAGGGGTCCAGTAAAACAGGACGGCATCGGCAGTTTTAGCAGCAGTGAAAAAATGTTCCAACACATCAGCATCATTGATAATTTCTTTTTGAGAAAAAATGGTCAACTCAAGATAACGACTATCACGGGCTGCTTTTATAAATGGCGGCACATAAGATCCCCACATGATGGACACAATATTAATTTTTTTATTTTTTGTCATAATTTTCCTCGGATTTATTGGACGTATGATGAATGGATAAAAGATTTGTATTTTATCCCCCATTTTTTTAATTCACCGCTCTATTTTAATTCACCGCTCTAATAGGTTGTATAAATGGATGGATCTGATCTGTATTAATCATGACTTCCACGTCATAGACGGCTCTGATATTCTGTATGGTCATCACCTGATCCGGTTTGCCCCTACAAAAAATTTTTCCCTCACGCATCATGATAATTTTATCAGAAAACCTTGCAGCAAGGTTAAGGTCATGCACAGACATAATAACGCCTATATTTTTTTTGTTTGACATGTCTGATATCATTTCCATCACTTCAAGCTGATGTTTAAGGTCAAGATTACTGGTGGGTTCGTCGAGAAGAAGCAGATCCGTTTCCTGGGCAAATGCCCTTGCAAGAAGCACTTTCTGCTTCTGCCCCCCGCTTAAGCAATCAAAATCCTGCATGGCAAGATCACTCAATTCCATTAATTTGATAAGATCCGAAACAATTTTCAAATCTTTGTCAGAGGGTCGCCAGCTAATATAGGGTCTTCTTCCCATTAAAACAGCTTCAAAAACAGTAATGGGAAATCTGGACGGAAAATCCTGGGGCACATATCCGATACATTTCACAAGATCCGGAGATTTGATTTTTGCAGCATTTTCTCCTGCTATCGCAACAGATCCCCGCCCGGGTTTAAGAATTTGGGCAATACATTTTAAAAGAGTGCTTTTCCCCGCACCATTAGGACCGACAATACTGATGATCTCGCCCTTATCCAAATCAAGACAAATATCGTTTAAAATATCTGCTTTTCTATATCTAAACCATAAATTTTCAATACACAGCATTACCAGTATTTCCTTGTTTTTTTCATTAACAGATAAAAGAAAAAAGGCACCCCTATAAAAGACGTCATAATCCCTATTGGTATCACCTGAGGTGCCCATAAGGTTCTGCCAAAAATATCCGCCGCAAGAACGACCACAGCACCGGTTAATGCCGAAGCCGGCAAAAGAAAGCGATGATCATTGCCAATCAGCATCCGGCAGATATGCGGTGCCACCAACCCTATAAAACCAATAATGCCCGTAAAACAAATAACACCTGAAGTGATAAGCGATGCCAGGACAATACTGATTATTTTTACGCGTTTTACGTTCACTCCGAGAGACTTTGCCGCTTCATCTCCGGCAGCGAGAAGATTGAAATCCCATGACATCTTCATAATAAACGGAAACGGCAGTAAAATCATGAGACCTGCCATACCCACTTCTTTCCACCCGGCCCTGGACAAACTGCCAAAAAACCAGAACACAATTTCATGCACCTGCTCCATTGTTCCCATGTATTGAAGAAAAGAAGTCAGAGAAGAAAAAAGAAACATGGTCGCTATCCCCGCCAGAATCATTGTTTCTGAGGAAGGACCTTTAAACCCGGAAATACCAAGGATAAAAAATGAAGACAGAAGCGCAAAAGAAAAGGCAGACCCTGGAACAAGATATTCTCCTGCTATGCCACTGCCGAACAGGATTGCGACAACCGCTCCAAATCCTGCACCGGATGCTATTCCCAGGGTATATGGAGATGCCAGAGGGTTCTTTAAGACCGCTTGAAATATCGTTCCGGCAAACCCGAGTCCACTGCCCACCAGAATCGCCATAATAACGCGTGGCAGCCGCAATTTCCAGACAATTTCATGGGCGGTTCCAGAGTCTTTAAAAATGGCTTTTATGGCATCGAACATCCCGATTGACAAAGCGCCTTTTGTGATTCCAATAAGAGCTGTAAACAATAACAAAATAAATAATAACAGAATAAAAC
>CAZLBE010000022.1:0-10274 GCA_964557635.1 uncultured Desulfobacterales bacterium | reverse complement strand
ACATCGAAGCAATGATTTCATGGCAATTGTGGCATATTTTTTGCTTATTTGAAACTTGTAAAATGGGCTAAAACTTTAAAGTGGACATCTGTATTTGTAAATGATATTTTGCAAAAAATTATTTTATGTCCAACGGATACAGGAGGACATTCTCTCATGAGAAACTTGGTAGTTGCAGCAACCCAAATGAAATGCAGTACTAATATTGATGAAAACATTGCCAATGCAGAGAGACTGGTTATAAAAGCTGCATCAAAAGGAGCACAAATCATTCTGCTGCAGGAGCTTTTTGAAACTATCTATTTTTGTCAGATAGAAAAGCCGGAATATTTTTTACTTGCAAGCGAACTGGAAAATAATCTGGCAGTACAGCATTTCTCCACAATTTCAAAAAAACTCAAGGTGGTTATTCCAGTAAGTTTCTTTGAACGCAAAAATAACGCTCATTACAATACAGTGGCGGTGATTGATGCAGATGGATCTATACTGGGCACTTACCGAAAGACTCATATTCCTGACGGCCCTGGATATGAAGAAAAGTTTTATTTTAACCCTGGAGATACTGGTTTCTGTGTGTGGGAAACCCGCTATGCAACTATAGGCGTCGGTATCTGCTGGGACCAGTGGTTTCCTGAAAGTGCCCGGTGCATGACACTTATGGGCGCGGAAGTTCTATTTTATCCCACTGCCATTGGTACAGAACCGCAACATCCTGAGTATGATTCCAGACAACATTGGCAGACATGTATTCAAGGACATTCAGCCGCAAACATGATACCGGTTGTCATATCCAATCGTATAGGGCAGGAAATCATTGATAAATCCACAATTAGGTTTTACGGCTCATCTTTTATCACGGATAATAAAGGAAATATAAGCCAAGAGGCGGATCAATTTTCTGAAAGTATCATACTATCAGATTTAGACCTTGATGCACAAAAAACAGAAAGAAGCAACTGGGGTATTTTCAGGGACAGACGGCCTGAAAAATATACACCGATTTTAACCTGTGACGGAGTAAAGTCACATATCAAAAGCCAAATATAAGGAGAGTTTGCCATGGGCAGAGATATCGAAAAGGCCTTATCAGAAGCAAAACGCATGTTTGAAATCATTACGGCACCTGAAGTTTCCCTTGATATCAGAAAACAGATTTCAAAGGAAACCACTGAAAATTTTGCAAATCATATTAATAAAGGTTTTCTCGAATATCGTAAATCAGTTACGGAATCCGGTGAATTTGCTGTTACAGAATGGTCCGGGGAAGGATCAATATTAAAGGATGCTTTGGACAGGGAGTTCATTGATGCGCTGGGGGGATTTGGGATATACTCTCCCGGCATCAGACATCCTAAAATAGTGGCAGCCGTCAAGGCGCAATTAGACAGAAGTCCTCAATACAGTCAGGAAATGCTGGATCCCCTGCGGGCTCATTTAATGAAAGTGATTTCCATGCTGTCCCCTGGGGATATTCAATATGGTTTTTTTATTAACAGCGGGACTGAAGCTGTGGAAGGAGCTATGAAGCTTGCCAAGCTTTATACGGGTAAATCCGGTTTCATTTCCATGTTAAAGGCCTTTCACGGAAAGACACTGGGTGCCCTCTCACTTATGGGTAAGGCTGTTTTCAGGAAACCGCTGTTGCCTCTCTTAAACGGTGTAAGGTATGTGCCATTTGGAGATTATGAGGCTGTTGAAAACGCACTTAAAGCAGCGAAACAGGTTGGAGATGGAATTGCCGCTGTCGTAGCTGAACCCATTCAGGGAGAAGCTGGTGCCATTGTACCCCCTGATGACTTCTGGCCCAACATCCGCAATATATGTGATCATTATGGTGTTCTTCTGATTGCAGATGAGGTTCAGACAGGTTTTGGCAGAACAGGAAAAGTATTTGGTGTGGATCACTGGGATGTCGCACCGGATATCATGTGTCTTGGTAAGGCTCTGGGTGGGGGGGTGATGCCCATGTCCGCATTTATTTCTACACCGAAAATATGGAAATGCATGGAGCCTAATCCTTTTATACATACGTCCACAACTGGTGGCAATCCCCTTGCATGCGCAGCTGCACTGGCTCATATTAATGTTATGCTGGAAGAAGATCTGCCTGGGCAGGCTGCCGAAAAAGGCGAATATATTATATCAAAACTCGAAGGATTAAAATCCCAATATCCGGATATTCTTTCTTTGGTTCATGGTAAGGGGTTGCTGATTGGAATGGAATTCTTTTCAGATGAAATTGGATATAAAGTAGCATCCGGGCTTTTCAGTCGAAGAGTTCTAACTGCGGGAACTCTCAATAACTCAAAAAATATTCGCATTGAACCGGCTCTTAACGTATCTTATGAAATCATTGATGAGATTCTGAACCGCCTTGAGGATACATTTAAAAGTATAGGTTAAATTATTTTACTTCTTAGATAAGGTTTTTATAAAAGATGGAACGTAAACTGTTACGTTTATTTTATTTTTTGTTGTGAGGCAAATCTGGGCCAATCCAGATCCGCCTCATGGCGGTTTATATGAAGCTCCTGCAAAGTTCCTTTAAAAATAAGAGTTTCTATATTTGTTAATAGGCCGTCTGACAGCCACCAGATTGACCTCATGTCCGTTATATAAATCATGCTTCATGCCAGGCAGCAGGTTGCTGAAAAGAACAGGAGGTACGGATGAAATTTTTAAAAATTAATATGAATGACCTTTCCATTAAAGTGGAAGATGTTCCGAAAGAATATCTCGGCCTCGGAGGCCGTGGTCTTACTTCAATCATGATCAACAATGATGTCCCAGCCTTATGTGATGCTCTGGAAGCAGACAATAAGCTGATTTTTGCTCCGGGTTATCTAACAGGGACAACTCTGGTAAACAGTAGTCGTCTTTCCATTGGGGCAAAGAGCCCACTTACAGGCGGCATCAAAGAGAGTAATGTGGGGGGTACTGTTGCATCAGATATTGCTTCGTTGGGAATTACGGCTGTGATTATTGAGGGCAAAGCAAGGGATAATAAATTTTACATTCTTAGAATAGACGAAAACGGCCAGGCAGAATTGTTGGATGCAGACGCCTATGCCGGCTTGAATACATATGATCTTGTAAAAAAAATCAAACTGGATGTTGGGGAGAAAGCCAGTATTACCTGTATTGGGCCAGCTGGGGAAATGCAATTGAAGACAGCATCCATACAAACCACTGATCTTGATGGACGACCATGCCGAGCTGCAGGCAGAGGGGGACTGGGAGCTGTCATGGGATCTAAAGGCATTAAAGCGCTTGTGGTGTCCCGGGGTGGTAAATTTGCGGATAAACTGGTTGATTATAATACATTCAATAAAGCGGCAAAGTCCTATGCAAAGGCTGTAAAAGCGGATGAATTCAGCGGTGAAATTTTACCGGAATTTGGCACTGCCGTTCTGGTCGATCCCATAAATGAAGCGGGAGGATTACCCTGTTTTAATGCCACAAAAGGACAGTTTGATCAGGTGGGAAAAATTAATGGTGAAGCACTGGCTTCAAGGATAAAAAAACGGGGGGGTAAGATTACACATAAGGGATGCGCCCAGTGTATTATCAATTGTTCCAATGAATATGTGGATGAAGACGGGCAATATGTTACTTCTTCCCTTGAATATGAAACCATATGGTCCATGGGACCAATGATAGGAAATGATGAACTTGACATTATTGCCACTCTTGATTTCCTATGCGATAACATCGGTATCGATACTATGAGTACCGGTGTTGCCTTAGCGGTTGCCATGGATGCCGGATATAAAGAATTTGGTGATGGCAACGCTGCCATTGAAATGGTTAAGGAAATTGGTGATGGGACGAAATTTGGAAAAATTCTCGGTGATGGGCCTGCAGCAGTTGGACAATATTTTAACCATGCAAGGGTTCCAGTGATAAAGGGACAGAGTATAGCAGCTTATGATCCCAGGGCAATACAGGGAATGGCTGTAACTTATGCAACCAGTCCCATGGGTGGAGATCACACTGCAGGCTGGGTGGTGGACCAGAATTTGGCTGATTTTGGCGGAACCCTTGATCCGCTTTCTAACAAAGGTCAAGTTGAGGTGTCAAGGGATACCCAGTTGCATATGGCTGCTGTAGATACAATGGGAATTTGTGATTTTGCCCAATCAGGACTTGCTGTTGAAGGTGGAATGGAAAATGTATTTTCCATGATATCATCAAAATCCGGTAAAGCATTTGGTGAAGCAGACTGGTTAGATCTGGGACGACGTATCCTCAAGGCTGAACTCTCTTTTAATAAACGGGCGGGATTCACAAACCAGGATGACAGATTGCCTGAAATGTTTTATAAAGAACCACTGCCGCCCCATAATACGGTTGTCGTGGTGACTGATGAGCAAATGGATTCAACATTTGATTTTGAGGAATAAAATAATAAATTCCAAGGACTCACTTAAAAAAATGCCAGAATGAATTCATCCTTTTTGTTTTTATCTGATATTAAAACCATTTACTTCCAACTGGCACAATACAAGAGACAATTATAATGATAATTTTGGATACTACACCAAAAGATGACGGTTTCCATATGCCCGGTGAATTTGAGCAGCATCAAGGATGCTGGATGTTATGGCCGGAAAGATGTGATAACTGGCGTATGGGAGCCAAACCTGCCCAATATGCCTTTGCGGAAACAGCTAAAGCCATTGTCGGTTTTGAGCCGGTAACTGTCTGTGTCTCAGCAGGTCAATTTCAAAATGCCCGTCATCTTCTTGATGATAGGATCAGGCTGGTTGAAATGTCATCGGATGATGCATGGATGCGAGATATCGGCCCAACTTTTGTTGTTAATCACGCTGGCTCCATTCGGGGAATAGACTGGAATTTTAATGCCTGGGGAGGCATAATGGAAGGCATCTATTTTCCCTGGAATAAAGATGCTGCTGTTGCACAAAAAATTATGGAAATGGAGAGAATTGATATTTATAAAGCCCCTTTTGTTCTTGAGGGTGGTTCCATTCACACTGATGGAGAAGGCACTGTATTAGCTACCAGAGAATGTTTACTCAACTCCAATAGAAATCCTGATCTGAATGAGTATGAAATTGAAGAGCTTTTAAAAAAATACCTTAATGCTGAAAAAATTCTCTGGCTGAATAAAGGAGTATTTCTGGATGAGACCAATGGGCATGTTGATAACTTATGTTGTTTTGTTAAGCCAGGAGAGGTCTTGTTGACATGGACAGATGATAAATCTGACCCTCAGTATGAAATATCCGAAGAAGCCTGTCAATTTTTATTAAATTCGGTTGATGCCATGGGTAGAAAATTAGTCGTGCACAAAATCCACCAGCCAGGCCCTTTATACCGCACCCGGGAAGATTGTCTGGGAATTGATTTTGATATAAATGCTGTTCCAAGGGAACAGGGGGAAAGACTTACTGCATCCTATGTTAATTTTTATATCGCAAATAACGGTATTGTAATGCCACTGTTTAACGATGCATTTGATGAGCCTGCGAAAAAAATTTTCCAACAAATTTTCCCAGACAGGAAAATCGTGGGAGTACCCTGCAGAGAAATATTACTCGGTGGAGGAAATATACATTGTATTACTCAACAGCAGCCAGGAAAATCAGTAATATAAGTTTTTTATATGGAGCTCCTGCCAAGCACATTGAATTCCAAGAGGTTCGTTTTTCTGTTGCGGCCGGATACTGATCACAATGTTCCAGCCTTGTCTATTATACATGACAGGCAATTAAATTATAAAAGCAGCGCAAATAAATAGTACTTTTCAAAAATATGGAGAGGGAGGATTCATCCGGGAAATGACAATGTTATCAGATAAAAAAATGTTATATTTGCAGGGCATCAATAAAACCTATGGCAATGTACACGCCGTAAAAGATGTTACACTGGAAATAAAATCAGGAGAATTCTTTACCCTGCTGGGACCATCAGGGTGCGGCAAAACAACCTTGCTTCGCATGATTGCCGGCCTGGAGATTCAGGATTCCGGGAGTATCATACTTGAAGGCGAAAATATCACCCGCATACCTGCCACTAAACGACAAATCAATACCGTTTTTCAAAGTTATGCCCTCTTTCCCCATTTAGATGTTTTTGAAAATGTTGCTTTTGGGCTTCGTGCCAGAAAAGTTCCCGGAAAAGAGATGAAGGCAAAGGTTGAAAAAGCGCTGGATATGCTTGAACTTGAGAGAATGTCAACACGTTACCCCCATCAGCTCTCCGGAGGACAAAATCAGCGTGTGGCCCTTGCCAGAGCACTGGTGAATGATCCCAAAGTACTGTTGCTGGATGAACCCATGTCGGCCCTGGATGCAAAATTGAGAGCACAGGTTCAGGTGGAGCTCAGACGGCTGCAGAAGCAACTGGGTCATACTTTTATTCTGGTAACCCACGATCAGGATGAGGCACTGGTTGTATCCGATCGGATTGCTGTAATGAAGGATGGTCAGATCATCCAGTCCGGCAGCCCGAATGATGTATATGATTTTCCCCAAAATAGATTTGTTGCTGAATTTTTGGGAGCGGCAAATATCCTTTCCGGCAAATTTTATGATGGGATGTTTCATACTAATGTCGGCACTCTTGAACTGGATGTTCAGCCTTCCTGGGAACAGGGGGTGATTGCCATTCGCCCTGAATGGATAAAATTCTCAGACACACAACCTGAAAAAAATGGTGTCCGGGCAAAGGTCAGTGAGATTATTTACCGAGGTATAAACATGGATATCTGGTGTGAACCCGGACCCATAAGGGTGAAAAGCAATACCTATAACAATTTTAAGATTGGAGATGAGTTATGGCTTGAACTGGCTCCTAAAGAACTGGTGGTGTTAGATGAATAAACTGATGATCTGGTACGGTGAACTGATTTCTCCAAAAAAACTTATGAAAAGAGGTGCTTTGTTTCTAAGTCCGGGCATGCTGTGGCTGGTATTCTTTCTGGTCATACCTGGCCTGGTGCTGATTCTTGTCAGCTTTGCAGGCAGGGGAAGTTATGGGGAACTTGTGTGGGAGTTTGGATTTTCAAATTATAAAAGACTGATGGGATACGGAATATTCGGGTGGACACCTGATTATATTGTTATTCTTTTACGTTCAGTATGGGTGGCCGTTGTCACTACCGGTTTATCTGTAGTTCTCTCCTATCCTTTATGTTTTTTTATAGCAAAAAAGCCTGCGAGAACCCGTTACGTCTGGCTGATGTTGGTGATTATCCCATTCTGGACCAATATGGTTATCCGAACATACTCCTGGTTTTTGATTCTTGCCCCGGCAATGCCCTTTGCAAGACTGGCAGCTTATTTTAAATTTATCTCACCTGGAATGGCCCTATATCCCAGCGAATTTGCAGTCTATCTCGGGATGATTTCCATATTCCTGCCCTTTGTAGCATTGCCGCTTTTTTCAAGTGTCGAACGTATGGACTGGGCTCTCGTTGAAGCTGCCCAGGATCTTTATTCATCAAATGTAAGAGTTTTTATGCATGCAATTCTACCCCAGACTCTACCCGGGCTTTCTGTGGGTATTATTCTAACCTTTGTTCCGGCCATGGGAATGTTTGTTGTTCCTGATCTTCTTGGAGGAGCAAAGTACATGCTTGTGGGAAACCTGATAGAACAGCAGTTCGGGACCAGCAGAGACTGGGCATTTGGAGCGGCAATCAGTATGGCCTTGATGGTTTTAACCCTGTTCAGTCTATATTTTTATAGAAAGAAAAATAAGGACATCAGTTTATTATGAAAAAAATTAAATTTCTGGTTAATGCCATGGCCTTTGGAACAATGGCATTTTTGTACCTTCCCCTAATGGCGGTGGCTTTTTTTTCCGTGAATAATACGAAATACGGCCTTGTATGGAAAGGGTTTACGCTGAAATGGTATATTCAACTGCTTCATAATGAAGCAATCCTCCATATTGCATTGAATACACTTGTTCTCGCTGTTGTCTCAACGATCATTTCTACTATTCTTGGCACTGCACTTGCCATTGGCATGGGAAGATTTCCCTGGCCAGGAAAAATGAACACCATTCTCGATCTTATTCTGTATCTCCCTGTTATTATACCGGACATCGTTCTTGCAGCAGCACTTGTAATCGCTTTCGGGCTTCTCCGTTCTTTGTCATCGGTATTCCAACCCGGGCTGATATGTATGATTATCGGACATATTACCTTTCAGGTAGCATTTGTTGCTCTTGTGGTTCGCAGCCGTCTGATAAGTATCGGTAAAGATATTGAAGAAGCAGCAAGAGATCTTTATGCAAGTACATCATACCTTTTATGGAAAGTTACTCTACCCCTGTTGATGCCCGGTATTATTGCCGGAGCCATGCTTGCGTTTACCTTATCCCTTGATGATTTCGTCATTAGTTTTTTTACAGCCGGACCGGATTCAGTCACATTACCATTGTACATTTTTGCGGCAGTCAGACGAGTAGTAACCCCCCAGATACATGCCTTGGCAACTATAGTTCTATTTGTTACTGTGACCCTTGTATTTACAATGGAACGATTTACAAGAAAAACAGAGGTACAATAGTACTTTCATTATGATGGTCGAATAATATATTGCAGTATTCTTTTAATTACTAAAATGCAAGGAGGAAAAAATGAAAAAATTGATGTTAATTGTTACAACCTTTTTAATTTTTTTGTCAGGAATCGCCTGGGCCGGAAACGGAGTCTTAAAAATTTTTATTTGGTCTGAATATATGGATGAAGTTAATTTTCCAAAGGAATTTCAAGAGGCTACAGGTATTAAAGTTAAACTGGATTTATATGAATCAAATGAGGAAATGATGGCAAAGCTTCAGTCAGGTGGCCTTGGACAATATGACATCGTTGTCCCATCAGATTATATTATGCCCAGTCTTATTCATTTGCATCTGCTGACCCCCCTTGATCATTCCAAAATACCCAATATAAAGAATTTAAGTAAAACATTTACCAGCCCGAGTTTTGATCCTGGCAATAAATATTCAGCAGGATGGCAGTGGGGAACCATTGGACTGATGTATAACAAGAAAAAATTGAGTCAGGCTGATGTTCAATCCTGGTCCATTTTATTTGATCCCAATAAAAAACCAGGGCCGTTTTATCTGTTAGATTCTGTTCGGGAAATGCTCGGTATTACCTTGTTGTACCTGGGACATGATTTTAACTCAACCAACCCTAAAGAACTGAAAGAAGCAGCTGATCTTCTTGTATCTACCAAAACAAGAGAGGCCTGCCTTGGGTTTAAAGGAGGGGTAGGTGGAAAAAATGATGTAATATCAGGAACTGCCAATGCGGCCATGGTTTATAATGGTGATGCAGTTCAGACGATTGCCAAATATCCGGAAAAATATGGCTTTATAATACCAAAGGAAGGCAGTGAAATATGGGTTGATTCAATGTGTATTCCCGCCAAAGCACCTGATCTCGATTCCGCATATAAATGGATCAACTGGGTTCTCAGCCCCAAGGTGGGTGCTGAGTTGTCAAATTACAATCATTTTGCAACTCCCAATGGAGCAGCAAAGCCCTATCTATCCAAGGCTGATCTGAAGAATCCAAGTGTCTGGCCGACACCCAAAATCATTAAGACCCTCAGGTTTGTTAAAGATCTTGGAAAAAAGAATTATATTGTTGACCAGGCATGGACAAGGGTAAAAGCTCATTAAATGCCATCAGTAAGTCATGGGATGACGGGAAAAAATTGCCGTCATCCCCATGCCATCTGATATTGAAAAAGTTGGACATACTCCAGGGTCATGGTCTTGGTAAGAGATTTTAATGATTGAGGTCTTGTGACCATCTGTCAACATAAATCTGAGATTTATCAACTATGAAAGGGACATTGTATGTCCATCCTGCCTATCTTTGATAATTCAGTACAGTCATAATTGTAACCGTTTTCAGTACAGTAAGTCACATCAACTATTGTTTCATACTCAGAGAACAATTTCTTTTATTCTATGAAAGGGTGTTGAAATCGATGCCCATTTTTGGCTATTATTATCTATAAATTCAGTAAAGGTTGCCGATTACTGCTATGTGCTTGAAAACGGCAGAATAACGCAATAAATTTTTTTTACTTAATGATACTTTATCTGAGGTGAAAAGTGGTCAGCTATGAGAAGAAAAGACAAAGAAATATCCGATGAGTCCAAAATTAACGCTGTTATTGCAAAGGCCAATGTCTGCAGACTTGGTATGGTTAACGGAGACAAACCCTATATTGTACCCTTATGTTTCGGCTATCACGAAAATGTCCTTTATTTTCATGGCA
>CAZLBE010000021.1:0-10340 GCA_964557635.1 uncultured Desulfobacterales bacterium | reverse complement strand
AGGCCAAAATGGGCGGAAATGAGGTGCTGGCCGAATATTTACTCAGGAAGTTTAAGTTTCCTAAGGAAAAGAGGACAGTACTATGAAAGTCATAAAAATTGACAAAAAAAACTGGACTGAAGGGATTGATAAATCAAGGGAAAATTATCAAATTTTTGGTCCTGTTCAAGATAAAGAACATTTTGTTTTTAAAAAGCTTAACTTACAGGAGTATCCGGAAATGGGAAATTTCCTTTCCGTTCTTTCTCCAAAATCCATACTTTTCCCGCAATCTGAAAAAATACTTACAGCGTCCCTTGATGAATCACAGGATGATCATCATATAATGAAAAGGGCTGATGCCGATTATTCACCAAGGGCTGTTATTGGTATCATGCCGTGCGATGCAAAGGCTGTACAGCTTGTAAAATTAAATTTTGACACTGATGATTACCGGGATCCTTACTGGTGCGATGCATATGAGGCAACAACATTTGTGGGGCTTGCCGTAAACAAACCATCTGTTTATGATTTTACTTCATCAATGGGTTCAGGCCCCTTTGCCGAAGAGGGACTTGATGTTTTACTTGTTGACTGCGATGATCACTTTCTTGCCAAGGTGTTATCTGAAAAGGGAGAGACATTTCTTAAATCTGCCGGATTCACAACTGAAGCCGATGCGGAAAAGGCAGTTAAACTTATTGAAGAGATGAAAAATCAGGCTGAAAAAGCCATGAACCCGGAAAAAGTCAAAACTGATAAACTCAAGGAAAAATCCCTGCTTGAACTGCACAGTGCTCCTTTCTGGGATGACCTGGCCTTTTCCTGCATAAACTGCGGAACATGTACTTTTGTCTGCCCTACATGCTGGTGTTTTGATATCCAGGACGAAACAAAAGGGAAAAAAGCCGTAAGATTCCGTAACTGGGATTCCTGTATGTTCCCGCTTTTCACCCTTCACGCCTCAAGCCATAATCCAAGGGCTGAGAAGGTTCAGAGAGTACGCCAGAGGTTCATGCATAAACTCAAGTACTTTGTGGATAAATATGATCAGGGCACCATGTGCGTTGGATGCGGAAGATGCGTTGTCCATTGTCCGGTGAACATTGATATACGTGAAATTTGTAATGCTATGAACTCCTATGAGGCTTTCAGATAATTAACCGATTTTAAATTTGGCACAAGACCTTAAAGGGGGAAGTATATTAAATTTTTTGGGGTTCCCCCTCAAGTCTAAGAAAAATAAATTAGTATTGATTTGCTTTTACTGACAACTGACAACTGATAACTGATAACTGATAACTGATATCAAAAAATTATCAATAGATTTAAAAAGATCACAGGAGTACTAAAAAGATCACAGGAGTTAAAATGAAAAATCCTTATATGCCATATCCGGTACGCATTGATGAAATTCAGGTTGCAACTGAGGATAAATCCCTTAAGACATTTAAATTTGTTTTTTTGAATAAAGAGGATGAAAAAAATTTTTCCTATCATGCAGGTCAGTTTGCAGAACTGTCCATTCCGGGAAAAGGAGAAATTCCCATTGGAATTGCCTCCTCTCCAACGGAAAAAGGGTTTGTGAAATTTACTGTATTTAAAACAGGAGTTGTGACTTCCCATCTTCACAATATGAAGGCAGGTGATATAATGGGGATAAGGGGTCCCCTTGGCAACTGGTATCCCTGGGAAATGCTGGAAAAAGGTAAAAATGTTGTTATTATAGGCGGCGGGTTTGCATTTACCACCTTGAGGTCATCCATTATTTACATGCTTGATCCTGCAAACAGATCAAAATTCGGCACCATTGATGTGATTTACGGATCAAGGTCGCCCGGTATGCTTTTATATCAGGATGAGCTTTTTGAATGGGAAAAAAGGGATGATATCAATATGAACATCACCGTTGACGGAACAGATGATCCTGACTGGAAATACAATGTGGGTTTTGTTCCGACCATTGTTGAAGAAAAAGCTCCAAAAGCAGATCCTGAAACCTATGCAATCATCTGCGGACCTCCCATTATGATTAAATTCACACAGCCTGTTCTGGAAAAATTAGGGTACGGAGACGACCAGATCATAATGAGTCTTGAAAACAGAATGAAATGCGGCATAGGTATGTGCGGAAGATGCAATATAGGCAAAGAACTTGTGTGCAAGGACGGACCCGTGTTTACGCTTGAGCAGTTAAACAGGACTCCAAAAGAGTATTAATCTATAAAAAAACAATAATTTGATATTGACAATGACGAGTATGTAAGATATTGTGCACAAATGCAAAAAGTGAAGTGAAGATTAGACGGTCAGTCTTAATTCATAGCAAAAAATAATTATTTTTTTACAGGAGGTAGTATTAATGGCAAATGCAGAAATGAACGGCAAAACTTTTGAAATAGATGAAGACGGATTCCTGCTTGACTACAAGAGCTTCAGTGAGGAATGGGTTGAGTATGTAAGACAGCAGGAAGGTATTGAAGAGCTTAATGACGAGCATAAACAGATTGTTAAAATTCTTCAGGACTACTATGAAAAAAATGGTATCGCTCCAATGGTTCGTGTACTTTCCAAGCTTACCAAGTTCAAACTCAAACACATCTATGAATTATTCCCCTCAGGACCAGGTAAAGGCGCATGTAAAATGGCCGGTCTTCCTAAACCTACAGGATGTGTATAATATTATTTAGATATTATTAGTATGTTAGAATTATAATCTTAAAAAAGGCCCTGTATATATAAAAATACAGGGCCTTTTTTATTGGTAAATATTAGGCCAGCACTCCATATTCGTTCATTTTGGCCTGCTCACATAGCATTAGTATGCTACGCAACCCCAAATAAACGAATATGAGGCACTCGCTAAACATTTACATTATGAATGGATTAACGATGCCAGCCATTGATGAAATTGATAAAAAAATAATCAACAGTATTCAGTCCTCTTTCCCCATAGTATCAAGGCCGTATAAAAAAATTGGCGAAAGCCTTGGCCTTTTGGAAGATGAAGTTATCCGCAGAATCAAGCATCTTAAGGATAATGGATATATCAGAAGGATTGGCGGAAATTTCGGGCCTGGTAAACTTGGTTTCTGCAGCACTTTATGCGCAGCCATAGTGCCTGATGACAAGCTTGAACTGTTTACTGAAACAGTGAATAAGTATTCCGGAGTAACCCATAATTATATGCGGGAACATAAATATAATATCTGGTTTACTTTTATAGCCCCTTCATCTGAAGAAATAGAGAAAAGCATTGAACAAATATCAAAAAAAACCGGGGTTAAGAATATTCTTAACCTTCCTGCCACTGACATATTTAAAATAAGCGCCCAGTTCAAGGTATGAAATCTTCGGTAAGACTTGCCCTGGTATTGCAGAATTCCATTCCGGGTAATACCGGCAGAAACCTTGCGGCCTGCCTTGACTTTGTACAAAAAGCTGCAGCATCCCGCGCCTCAATTGTTGTTTTTCCTGAAATGAATATTACAGGGTACCTGTCCGGAGAAAAGATTAAAACCTTTGCAGATATCATACCCGGTAAAATTTCCAAAGCCCTTTCAAATTCGGCAAAAAAAGAATCCATTACAATACTTGCAGGTATGGCGGAAAAAGATGTTCATGGAAATATTTTTGCATCACATGTTGCCACCCTGCCCGACGGTTCTGTTTTTGTTTACAGGAAAATTCATACAGCGCCTCCTGAAAAGGCAGTTTTTATTAGGGGAAATAAAGTAGAAATCTGTGATGCCCCTGATTTTAAGTTCGGAATCCAGCTTTGCTATGATGCACATTTTCCTGAGCTTTCCAAATCAATGGCAGTAAAAGGTGCAGACATAATATTTATTCCCCATGCTTCTCCAAGGGGCACACCACAGGAAAAATTTGATTCATGGATGCGTCATTTAACAGCAAGAGCCTTTGATAATGGACTTTTCATTGCTGCATGCAACCAGGTAGGGGACAACAAAAAAGGACTTTCGTTTCCGGGAGTTGCCGTTGTTATAGGTCCTGACGGAAATATTCTCAAAAAACACTTATCCATGAGTGAAGGACTTTTTATCGTTGATATTGAAAAAACCATGCTTGACAGGGTGAGAAATAATAAAATGAGGTATTTTCTACCAAACAGGAGAAAGGATTTATTTAATATCTAATTTTAAATTTAATGCTTTGTTCTTTCTCTGCGATACTGGATATACGCATTTTTTATGGCAGTATACGGATCTATTGAACTGTCCTTTAATGTTTTATAATCTCCAAGTTTAAATGATGTTCTGTTAATTTTATCAAAGCCGCTTATGCCGAGGGATAATGCGTACGGGTTTACATAATTTACAGGTTTCAAAAATAAGTCACCCACATAACCTGTCAGGTCACGCAAAGTAAAAGGACCTAATACAGGCAGTACAATATAAAATCCTTCCCCTATGGAATATGACCCAAAAGTCTGTCCAAGATCTTCGTCATAATTTTTTAATTTAAAGAGATTCTGGGCAGGTCTTCCAAATCCCAGACCGCCTGCAGTAGAATTCATTAAAAAAATGGAAAGCTCTGAGCCTGCTTCTGAAAATTTTCCCTGAAGGATAGCGTTCACAAATCTGACAGGAAATAAAAGGTTGTAAAAAAAATTTTTGATGTCACTTCTTACAATCTTGGGAACAGCTGATTTGTATCCTTTTGTTACAGGTTTTATCAGCCAGAAATACAATTTATCATTGAACTTATACATCCCGTAATTAAAATAATAAAGAGGATCAGGCACTGCTTCATTATCCTGTTGTACTGCATAATCGTCAAAAAGCCCGCCGCCTTCTGCATTTATATCTTCGGCATAAACTGACGCTGCAAAACAGCATATACTGAATAGAATAGTAGATAACAGAATAAATAAGTAAAATTTTTTCATTTTTCCACCTTTTTTTTAAGCTCGGCAATTATCTGATCAGGGGTTTCCATAAATTTATTCCTGTATTGAGCCCTGTAATTTGCTAAAAGACTGACACCTTCAATTTTAAGATCATAAATCTTCCATTGCCCCTGTTTTCTTTTAAGCATCCTGAAAATTATAGGGGTTTTTACTCCGTTGTGCATTACTTCAGTCGTTATATCGACACGTTTTATACCCGACCTGGTAGGAGGCAGTATTGTTGTTTTTATGTATTGAATGGAAATCTCTTTAATGGCTTTTTTTATATCATCAATACTTTTTTTATTGAGTTTTTCAAAATAGACCTGAGCAATGAGATGGGAAAAATATTTACTGAAATCATCTCTCTGCTTTTCTGAAAATCTTCTCCAGTTTCTGCCAAGAACCCCCATGGAAAGAGCTTTAAAGTCAAATGTCGGCTCGCATTTTTCAAATAATACTTTTTGTAAAATTTCTTTTTTAGATTTGCCTTTATAAACAGGATCATTTAAAATGGATATACTCTGATTTACACAATGTTTAAGAACAGCTTCCGGGCCGTCATTGGAAAAAACAGGCCCTTTAAAAGCATCAGCAGAAACTTTACCGACAAAATTACCTATTGATAAAAGTATTAAAAGAAAAATACTAAGCGGCAATATCTTTTTTAATTGATTTTCTTTTTTTAAATCAGTTTTCAACGATCCATTCCTTTTGTAAAATGTCTGTTAGTATTTATAATTATTATTATTTATCTTTACTTTTACTGAACATATACTTTTTCACAAGGCCCTCAATGTCAAGGGCAGGTTCAGTATCAAAGATAGTATCACCCGGAGCAAGCGTTTCCTCGGAAGCACCAGGAGACAGGCTTATATATTTATCTCCTATTATACCCGAAGTCTTTACAGATGCTATTACATCTTCGGAAAGTTTAATTTTCTTATTAATGCTTAATTCAACCTTTGCAAGGAGTTTTTCAGTGTCAAGAACAACCGAGGCCACCCTGCCTATTTTAACGCCTGCCATTTCAACACTTGCCCCTTTTTTCAGGCCTGCAACGGAACTGAAATATGCGAAAACCGAATAATTATCCCGGGTTTTCAGTTCACCTATTTCCGTTACAAGATAGGCAGAGCATACAAGGCCAATTATTACAAAAATGCCAACATATAATTCAATAGTCCCTTTTTTCATTTTATCATAAATCCCTGAAATCTACCTTACCATTAATAAAAGAATTTACCCCGTCTATATCTGATTTTAATATATCATCAGGGCTTCCCTGAAACAATATTTTGCCATTATCAAGCATGATGACCCTCTGGCTTATATCAAAAATTTCCGGTATTTCATGGCTTACAACAACACCTGTAAACCCGAACTGCTGCTGGTATTCTTTTATCATTGAATGTACAGCATGCTTTCGAACAGGATCAAGCCCGGTTGTAGGCTCATCAAAAAGCACCACATCCGGATCAGTGATAAGGGCACGGGCCAGCGCAACCCTTTTTTTCATCCCGCCTGAAAGTTCAGCAGGGTATTTGTTACCTGTGGTCTCAATTTCAAGTTGTTTCATTCTCATCATAACCTTCTCCCTGATTTCCTGTTTTCCAAGGGATGATTTCTCGGTTAAAGGAAGAGCAATATTATCAAACACATTTAAAAAGTCAAACAAAGCATTTTCCTGAAACATATAACTTAATTTCTTTTTAAAAATTCGTCTTTTCTTTTTATTCATGGAAGATAAATTTTTACCAAAAATAAGAATTTCACCTGAATCCTGGGTCATAAGTCCTATTATATGCTTTAGAAGTACGCTTTTTCCACATCCGCTTTTTCCGATAACAGCGGTGATTTCACCTTCAAATATGGAAAGGTTTACGCCCTGCATCACATGATTTGATCCAAAACTTTTTTTAACGTTTATAAATTGAATAAGTGGTTGTTTCATAAATTCTATATCAGTAAATATGTTATTATATAATCACAAATAAATATGAACACACATGAATCAACGACTGCTGTTGTGGTGGCAACACTGACCCCTTTTGCTCCAAAGCCTCCACCTTTCTGCAGATGGGTAAAAAATCCCTTGCTGCAGCAGATGGTTGTTACGACAATTGCAAAAACAAGGGATTTAATAAACCCACCTGTAATGTCAGCCATGACAACGCTGTCCTTTACCTTGTACATATATATTCCGGGATTTGTTCCCATAAGACAGGGTCCGGTGAGAAATCCTCCGAAAATGCCAATCAAATCAAATATAGAGGTTAAAAGTGGAAAACTTATAATGGATGCCACAATCCTCGGACTGAAAACAAATTTTACCGGATTAATATCCATGGTTTCAAGGGCATCAATCTGTTCTGATATGCGCATTACACCAATTTCAGCAGCCATTGCAGACCCTGCCCTTGCCGTAATCATTATGGCTGTGAGCACAGGACCAAGTTCTCTGATCAGAGAAAGGGCAACCGCAGCACCAAGTGCACCTTCAGCACCAAATTGCACAAGACTGTAATATCCCTGAAGCCCGAGGACCATACCGGTAAAAATACCTGTCAGCATGATAACCAGCATAGATTTCATACCAATAAACCATGTATGTTCAACAATCTTATATATCTGAAAAGGAAAAACAAATATTTGAATAACACCATTGATAAAAAAAAGAGTTATCCTTCCAAGGCTTTTGATGCCGTTTATCGTAAATTCCCCGATATTTTTAATTTTTTCTAAAATAAAATTAAACATATTTATTTTTACCGCTTCATATAACAGCTAAAAAATATAATTAATATAGTAACCGTTCACAGTCAATTCGCGAATAGTAAGTATTACAGGGTACTTACAGATACAAGGCTATGGGCAAGCAGACGTACTGATGTACTTCAAGTGCCCGACAACTTAGCAGGTGCAGTGCCCTGTGAACGTTTACTTAATATATTACATTTGTACAAAAAGTAAAACTTTTAATTTAATCATCGTGGCTGCTCTATAAAATAATGGGTATAATCACATATCTCTCTGTATATGAAATAAAGTGTAAATTACTACGCTTATTTCATAATTTGTCATAATCTTTCATTCCTGGAGGCAAATCTGCACTTGAATCCAGATCCACCCCATGGTGGTTATAAAAAAATATGCTTTGACCAAATTTATGAATAATGGTAACTAAAGCACCAAAGTCGCAGTTGTCAGCATAGCGACTTTTTTTGTTTTTTGTGACAAAAACCAAGAGTAAGGCACTAATCGTAACATATGCAATAATTTTTAATTTTAAAAGGATAAACAATGAAACCGGCAATTATTCAAAAAAATGGTTTATACGCTTTAACTCTGGAATTTGCATCCGGTTCAGTTGGAGCCCCATTTCTCGATGCCATCAGCTCCCTTGTTAAAGAGGAAAACGTCAAAGTGCATCTTACTACTGCACAAAAGATAATGCTCCTTGATTTAACGGAAGAATCAGCAAAAAAAGCCATTGAAAAATTAGATGCCCTTGGGGCTGACTATAAAGCCCCAAAACAGGTATACCAGCCCAGGGTTTGTGTTGGATCCAAATACTGCAACTTCGGGCTTACTGACACCCTCCGGTTAGGAGAGCGTATTTATGAAAAATTTGCCCATGTTGATATCCCTTATAAACTGAAAACAGGCGTAAGCGGCTGCCGGGCATCATGCGCACATTCAACCCTTGCTGACATTGGCTTTATTGGCAGAAAAAGCGGGTACAGCGTTTTTGTCGGAGGAAAATCCGGTATAAACCCGGAACAGGGACTATTGCTTGCCCAATCCGTAACTGAAGACAATGCTCTTAAGATTATGGAAAATATCATTCAATTGTATTGTAAAAATTTTGATTCCGATAAAAAAAGACAACGAATATTCCATATTATTGAAAAAATGGGCTTTAACAAGTTCCAATCCCTTGCAATGCAATTTTAAAATGGTAAAGAATACACGAAAAAAACATTATCACAACAGGACAATAAGGAGCATACAAAAATGGTCAATAAATCATCAGCAGGAGTAAGTATAACCATTCTTTTGCCTGCAGGAAGACTTCCCCTTGATGTAATGCAAACAGCACATAATCTTGCTGAAAAGTATAATTTCGGCATATACCTTTCCTTAAGCCAGAACCTCAGATTAATTAATGTTCCGGAATCAGATGTTGAAAAAATAAAAGAACAACTTGCAGCTCTTGGTGCTGATTTTAAGGGGCCTGGTAAATTTCCCCTTCCAAGAATCTGTGTGGGCAAACCCCATTGCAGTCTTGGCATGGTAGATACGGAAAAGCTAAGCCGGAAAATCCTTGCCCGTTTCAGTAAAAAAGAAAAAACAAAGGCTAAATTTAAAATCGCAATATCAGGCTGTCCGGTCTGCTGTTCCTGGATCAAGAATACCGATATCTCAATTGCGGCTGACAGTGATGGCTATACGGTTTATGCAGGGGGAAAAGGCGGGCCAAAGCCTGTAACCGCAAAAAAAATTAAGGAAGATGCCACTGAGGATGAAGTGCTGGATATCTTGGAAAAACTGGTTAATTTTCATGATGAAAAAACAAAAACCAAACAGAGAATGTATAAACTCATGGATCATCCTGAATTTCCATTTTCTGCTGTTTAAATTTGCATTAATATTTTTTTATCTGAGCTGTTACAGTCTGACTTTGACTTTGATGTCCTGATGTAACAGAATATGGTGATACCAGTTTCATTACTGACATAGATTCATCCGGTAAGACATAGCGCTTCTCTGGTGATGTTTTAAAATTGATCAGACAGAAAATTTATTTCCACAATTTTAATTTTGATTTTAATTCCAGTGAGTTCAGATGGAGAACTTGAGGAAGAAATTTTACAAGTTCAGGGTTTTCTTTTAAAAACCGGTTTTGAAATTTAATTTTCCTGTTCCCAATTCTGTTATAGTCATCCATTGCCCCTCTGTACCTTAGATAATATGCATCATAATTATCAAGCGCCACAGGGACTCTTCTGCTGATTTTGTTAAAATTTTCAAAGGTATACTGCAAAAGCGATTCAAAGGTATCAAGGTATATTTTCAGTTTTTTAAAATAAAGAGTAGCTATTGTATTATTGTAATATTTTTTTATATTTATTAACCGTTCAAAACCGTTTTGTTCAAGGTTGCTTTCATAATCGTTTAAAAATGATGAAAGCCTGCGAAACGCAGCCTGTCTTTTAATTATTTTCACCCGCATTTTCCCAATAAGTTCAATGGTGGCTGACATGTTTTCAAGGCTTGATTCAGAACGGCTGAGCTGGTTTAACAGAGCAATATCATCATTTAAATTATTTGTAATAATTTTAAGTGAATGGCTCAGTCTGAATGCCTGTCTCACAACGGGAGGATATTTTGAATAGTTTATCTCTTTTGTCCAGTTAAAATGCACATGGTACTCACCAACGCATACACC
>CAZLBE010000020.1:0-10711 GCA_964557635.1 uncultured Desulfobacterales bacterium | reverse complement strand
CAGGATTTATGATTTTACATTTTTTTTAATGAAGCGTATTTTACCTGATTCTGTATTCAAGCAGAATGCAAAAAAAAAATATATTTGTACTTTAATATTTTGAGAGGCATTGAAAAAATGGAAAAAACAGATGTTCTTGTTATTGGTGGAAGTGCTGCAGGTGTTGTTGCTGCAACAACGGCAAAATCATTTTATCCTGACAAAACCGTTATGCTTGTGAAAAAAGAAAAACAGACACTTGTTCCATGCGGCATACCGTATATATTTGGTACATTGGCTAAAAGTGAGAAAGATGTCGTTCCGGATATACTTCTTTCAAATGCCGGTGTGGAGCTTAAAATAGCAGAGGTTGTCTCAATTGACAGGGAAAATAAGAAATGCAGGATTTCAGATGGCACAGACCTTCTTTTTGAAAAACTTGTTATTGCAACGGGGTCAAAGCCTGTTGTTCCTGCCTGGCTAAAGGGTGCTGACCTTGATAATGTCTACACAATACCCAAGGATAAATCATACGTTGATATCCTTAAGAAAAATCTTGAACCCTGCAGAAAGGTGATTGTTATAGGCGGGGGATTTATCGGGGTGGAAATGTCCGATGAACTTGTTAAATTCGGCAAGGAAGTTACATTGGTTGAGATGATGCCCCATGTGCTGAGCATGGCTTTTGATTCGGAACTTTCCATTAAGGCAGAGGAAATCCTTGCATCAAGGGGTGTGAAAATAAAGTCCGGAAGCGGTGTAAAAGAGATTATTGGTGATAAAAAAGTTAAATGTGTCAGGTTAAATGATGATGAAATCCTTGATGCCGATGCAGTTATTTTATCAATCGGTTACCGTCCTAATTCGCAGCTTGCCCAGGAAGCAGGAATAGCAGTTAATAAAATGGGATTTATAAAAGTTGACGAATATATGAGGACGGAAAATCAGGATATTTTTGCCGTGGGAGACTGTGCTGAAAAATTCAGTTTTATAACAAGAACAGTAAAAGGTACCATGCTTGCCTCTGTATCCGTGGCTGAAGCAAGGATTGCAGGGATGAATTTATACAAGCTTTCAACTATAAGGGCATTTGGCGGGACGATTTCCCTTTTCTGCACATCACTTGGTGATCATGCTTTTGGAGCAGCAGGTGTTACAGAAAATCTGGCAAAAGAGAGGGGATTTGAAATTCTAACTGCAATGTTTGAAGGCGTTGACCGGCATCCTGCAACATTACCCGACTGTGAGAAGCAAATTGTAAAATTAATTGTCTCAAAGGAATCCGGAATAATTCTTGGTGGTGAAGTCATGGGAGGAAAATCAACCGGTGAACTGATTAATCTGATTGGGTTTATAATTCAAAACAGGATGACAGTGGATTCACTGCTTACATCACAGATTGGAACACATCCGCTTTTGACAGGTCCGCCCGCTGCATACCCTCTTATCAAGGCTGCTGAGATGATTGCCATAAGGCGCAGAAGGTAATTACTTTTAAAAATTCATCTGTTTTTAAAGGATTAATACTTTAATATCCTTGACTTTTGATGAGGTTTCTGGAAAGTATATTTTCGAATTAATAAACTTGATATTTTATTTTTCTATTAATGATGAAAAAGAATTTTTTATTGTTTGGAATGGAATTCTTTTTTCTGTATAACGGCCATGAGGCCGATCCGGATTGGCCCGGATTTGTCTCACAGAATCAAAGATTCTGACAAAAAAATGAAATAAATGTAATAATTTACATTTTATTTTTTATAACCGCCATGAGGCGGATCTGGTTTGGCCCAGACCCGTTTCACAACAAAGTATGAAATAAAAGTAATGGTTTACATTTTATTTCATATAAAACTGCCATGGAGCAGATCTGGATTTGTCCGGATCTGCTCCACAACAAATGTAGAAATAGACGTAAAAATTTACGATTTATTTTTTATAAACAGGAGGAACTATGATTGTTGCGGAAAGAAAACCCTTTGATGAAATTAAGGGTATGGTGGCTGGATACAAAAAAGTTCTGACCATTGGTTGCGGAACATGTGTTGCAGTCTGTCTGGCCGGCGGGTCAAAAGAGGTTGAAACGCTTAACGCAGAGTTAAGGCTTAGCTTTGGCAAGGATAAAATTGAATTTGGTTCAAAAACACTGGAACGCCAGTGTGACATGGAGTTTCTTGAAGAGCTTGATGAAATTGCAGGGGATTATGATGCCTTTGTTTCCATGGCATGCGGTGCAGGAATACAGTTTCTTGCAGAACGCTTTCCGGATAAACCTGTTTTCCCTGCTGTGAATACTTCATTTATCGGTGTAAATCTTGATGTGGGCTGGTATGAGGAAAGATGCCGTGCCTGCGGAAATTGTGTTCTGGGGCTTACCGGGGGAATCTGCCCTGTAACCATGTGCGCAAAAAGTCTTTTCAACGGCCCCTGCGGCGGGACTAATAACGGAAGCTGCGAAATTAATAAGGATCAGCCATGTGCATGGTTTAAAATTTATGAACGCCTTGCAGCCCAGGGAAGACTGGATCAGATAAAGGAGATTTCACCGCCCAATGACTGGAGAAACCAGATACCGAGAAAAATTATTCAGCCAGGATATGAAGAGCGCGTTAAAGCCCTTGGATAATTTATAATTATTAAAAATTTTTACCAGTGTAGGGAGATATTAATATGAAATCAGGAAGTAACCTTGAAAAAATTCTGAAAGCCGGACACTTTGCCTTTACAGGAGAAGTGGGGCCTCCACGGGGGGCGAATGTTGAAGCTCTGAAAAAGAAAATATCGTTTTTAAAGGGTAATGTTGACATGGCAAATGTCACTGACAATCAGACCGCCATGGTTAGAATGTCCAGCTGGGCAGCGTCTCTGATATGCCTTGAACAAGGACTTGAACCGAATTTTCAGATGGTCTGCCGTGACCGCAACAGACTTGCCATGCAGTCCGATATTTTAGGTGCCTATGCCCACGGTATAAGAAATATGCTCTGTCTGTCAGGGGATCACCAGCAGTTTGGCGATCATCCCCAGGCAAAGGGTGTTTTTGATATAGATTCCATGCAGCTTCTTGGCATGGTAAAGAAGATGAGGGATGAAGGAAAATTTCTTGGAGGCGCTGATATTGATGTAGCCCCGAAATTATTCCTTGGTGCCGCTGCCAATCCTTTTGCAGAGCCCTTTGAATGGAGAGTTTACCGCCTTGCAAAAAAAGTAAAAGCAGGAGCTGATTTTATCCAGACACAATGCGTGTATAATATGGCCAAGATCAGGGAATGGATCAGACAGGCAAACGACATGGGTTTAACTGAAAAAGTTGCCATTCTGCCGGGAATTACGCCAATGAAAAGCGTTGGTATGGCAAAATATATGAAAAACAAGGTTCCGGGAATGGATGTTCCCGATGAAATTATTAAAAGGCTTCAGGGCGTTGACAAGAAAAAAGTTGCTGATGAAGGTATAAAAATTGCCTGTGAACAGATTGCAGAGTTCAAGGAGATGAAGGGTGTGTCAGGTGTTCATCTCATGGCAATCGAATGGGAACACAGGGTTCCGGAAATTGCCGAGAGAGCAGGGATGCTGCCAAGACCTCAAGTCTAATAACCCTGAACCATAAGGAGGTTCCAATTGAGTAATAAAACAGGAACAGTAATGGTCGTTGGGGGCGGCATTGCAGGTCTTACCGCTGCATGGGAGCTTACAAGGCAGGATATTAATGTTGAACTTGTTGAGAAAAGCTGTTTTTTAGGCGGCCACAGTATTGGATTTACCTGTAAGGCAACTGATAAATGCCAGCAGTGCGGAGCATGCAGTGTGGAAGAGATGCTTGCCAATGTAGTCAATGAACCATTGATAAATGTTCATTTAAGAACGGAAGTTAAAAATCTAAAAAAAGCTGATACTTTTAAAGTATCACTGGAAAAAAGCAGTTTTCAAGTGGAAGACGGCAAGGTGATAAAGGGGTTTTCAGTTCATAATTCTCCACTTTATGTTGCAGGAAAAAAGTGTGCAGATGATGACCTTCCCTCAGGTGCTGTCAAAATTGATGACATGGGAAGTGATGCGGAAATTGAGGTTGATGCCGTTGTTGTTGCCACGGGTTTTTCTCCCTTTGATCCCAATATCAAGTCAACATATGGCTATGGTAAATGGAAAAATCTCATTACCGGCATGGAACTTGAGAATATTTTAAGGGAAAATACTTTTGCTGTGAGACCGTCTGACGGCAAACAGCCTGAAAAAATAGCTTTTATTCAATGTGTGGGATCAAGGGATGAAAGGCTTGGCAATCTCTGGTGCTCCCAGGTGTGCTGTGCCTATGCCATGCGCATGGCAGGGGCAATAAAATATAAGAACAAAAACGCAGATATCAGTATTTTTTATATAGATATCCAGAATACCGGAAAGGAATTTTCAGTATTTTATGAAAAAATAAAATCAGATGTAAGATTTGTAAGGACCATACCCGTTGATATCTATCCCCTTGAAAATGATAGGCTTACCCTTCGCCATATGGTTGAAGAGAACGGTACGCCGGATTTTGAGGAATTTGACCTTGTTGTGCTTTCCGTTGGTATTATGCCCAATGAGGATACGGATAAAATTTCAAAGGTTTTCAATATTGCTTTGAATGAAGATGGCTTTCTTGATGATAATGGTGCAGGAACATCGGGTGTTTTTGTTGCAGGCACGGCATCCGGTCCGCAGGGCATCGCAGATACAATTGCATCGTCAGGCAGAACTGCCTATGAGACCATGAAATACCTGGGGGTGATCAAATGATATCAGAAGGAAAAATAGCGGAAAAAACCATGGATATGATTGAGATCAGCATCAACAAGGATGTGCTTGTCGTTGGTGCAGGTTTTGCAGGTCTTGATTCTGCTGCAAAAATTGCCGCTCAGGGTTATAAAGTGACTCTTGCCTGTAAAGATAATGACCTTATTGATTCAGGGGATGAATTTAAAAAATTTGTCGACTCCGGTATGGTTGAAATTATGACCGGTACTGTACTTGAAGATTTTTCAGGTGTGACAGGTGATTTCAGGGCGACGCTTGCAAAGGGCAATGAAAAAATAAAGAAAAATTTTGGTGCCGTTGTTGCAGCTCCCAAATACAATTTTGAGCCCCTAATTGCAGATTATGGTCTTTCCTTAAATGACAGGGTAATAAGCCAGACAAGGATGGAAGAAATTCTTGCAGATTCAAAAGAGCAGGAGAAATTTAAAACAGGCAATGGTGCTGTTTTTGCTTTTTTTAATGGTCTTGCAAGAGAACTTGATCCCTGTTCCACGGAAAGGGCACTCAGATCAATTCTTGCTTTGCAGGATATTGAAAATTGCACTGCCTATATGTATGCGGGTAATGTAAAAGTTGCTTCAAAGGGAGTTGAAAGGCTTTTCACAGAGGCAAGAAACAGGGGGCTTGTGTGTTTTAAACCACAGGAAATGCCCGTTGTTGAGCACAATAAAGATAGTATTAAAATTATCATAAAAGATCCTGTTCTGCGTAAAGATATTGAGCTTGATCCGGATTATCTTGTCATTGATGAGTTGATGACTCCGGGAGAGGATAATATTGAAACCGCAGTGAATCTCAGAATAGATGCTGATCTTGATGGCTTTTTACCAAGCAACAATGTTCACAGGTTTCCTGTAAATTCAAACAGAGAGGGTATTTTTACAGCTTATTCTCCAAATGATGCTGCCAATGTTGCATTGAGAGTAAAAGAGCTTCTTGGAGACGGAATAAGAAAAGTGCCAATGGACAGGGGCGTTGTTGATGAGAAAAGATGCACCATCTGTCTTACATGCTACCGCTGCTGTCCCCATGGAGCTATATTCTGGGATAACGGTGCTGCTGTAATTTCAACGGTTGCATGTCAGGGATGCGGTATATGTGCAAGTGAATGTCCCATGGATGCAATTCAGATCGGCACCTTCAGCGACGATGATCTCAACGAAAATATTGACCAGGCAGTTTCTTCTGCCAAGGATGATGCGCCAAAAATTCTTGCTTTCTGCTGTAAGAATTCAGCTTTTGAAGCAGCTAAAGCTGCAGAAAAGTTTGGAATTGCAATGCCGGCAGGGTTTAAGATGGTAAAAGTTCCCTGCGCAGGCAAGGTGGATGTTGAACTTGTCATGAGAGCTCTTGTTGACGGTGCGGACGGGGTTATGGTCGCAGCATGTCATGAGGGAAACTGCAAGGCTGAAAAGGGAAATATTTATGCAAAATGGCGTGTAAATGAAATTTCACGCCGTCTTGAAGCAATGGGCATGGATAAAAATAAAGTGATTTTTATAAATATTGCATCCAACATGGCACATGAATTTGCAAACAAGGTCAATGAATTTGCCGTGAAACTAAATGGTTAACTGTAAGGGCGGATTCTATATCCGCCCTTTATTTATCTACCATGGCCGTTATAGGCAAGGTTTTCTGCCGTGCTTATTTCCATGGTTATAGACAAGGCTTTCTGCCGTGCTTATCTCTATGTATGATGCCCCCCGGCTTGTTCCAAAATGCCCTGCAAGTATGGTAATAAGATTGTCAGGCAACAGATATTTTTCCTTTAAAAGCCTTGATATTGCTTTTTTAATGGGAATGGTTGAATTTTTTTCAATGTCTGCAAAATCGGCTTTTACACCATAGGAAAGGGCCAGTTCTCTCATTATTCTTTTATCATAAACCTGGGCATAAATGGGATTGTCTCCCCTGTATGCTGCAATGGATCTTATGGCTTTTCCTGACAGTGAATCGGCAACAATTGCCCTGGTGTTAAGGCGCATGGATGCTTTAACGGCTGCTTTGGCAAGGTAGGCAGTGATTTTGTTTTTTAGAGTGTATGGAACGTCAATAAAAGAGTTTACCTTTGCCTCGACCTCTTTTGCTATTTTTGCCATTGTGCGGACAGAAAGCTCGGGATATTTCCCACTTGCTGTTTCACCTGAAAGCATAAGTGCATCGGTATGATCAAGGCATGCATTGGCAACATCGGAGACTTCGGCCCTTGTAGGTCTTGGAGATTTAATCATTGTATGCAGCATCTGGGTTGCAACAATGACAGGCTTACGCTTTTCCACACATGTTCTAATTATTTTTTTCTGTATAAGCGGTATTTTTTCCGCGGGGATTTCCACTGCAAGGTCACCTCTGGCAATCATGATGCCATAGGCGTATTCAAGAATTTCATCAAGATGTTCAACCCCTTGGGCGTTCTCTATTTTTGCAATAATTTTTATTCTGCTCTTTTTCTCATCAAGAATTTTCTGTACGGCAAGCACGTCCTTTTTATTTCTAACAAAAGAATGTGCAATAAAATCCACATCATGGTCCGCGGCAAATCTGATGAACCCCTTGTCCTTTTCACTTAAAGCGGGAAGTTTCACATGAACAGAGGGTATGTTCACACTCTTTTTTTCGTCAATCACTCCGTCATTTTCCACAAAACATGAAAGATATTCATCATTTTTTTCCTTAACTGCCAGGGCAACAAGTCCGTCGTCAATGAGAATGGAACTTCCAACGGGAACATCTTTAACAAAATCATCATGGGTGACACAGATAATATCATCCTTTGATTTTTCAAGATGCGATCCCTTTATACGTATATAGTCTCCGTAAACAACCTCAAGGGGTTTATCAGCAGGGCAGGTTCTTATTTCAGGTCCCTTTGTGTCAATCAGTATGGCAATTTTATCAGATACCTTTCTTACGTTTTCAATTACTTTGAGTGCATCATCGTGGTTTTGGTGTGCCGTATTAAGCCGGACAACATTCATTCCGGCTTTGAAAAGCTGAGTTAAAAATTCAGGCTCACAATGCTTATCCGATATAGTTGCAACAATTTTTGTCTTTTTAAACATGAATCCACTCCTTTGTAATTTAACTTTTAAAAATTGTCCGATCTGAAACAAAAGTTTTTTTGTATTTTTTTTTGTTTCGAGGTAAATCCGGGTCAATCCGGATCGGCCTTATGGCAGTGGCCGTTATTTACATATTCTGATTATCATGTTTTCTATAAGAACATCAGGAGCTGTTGAGGATGATTTCAGTGCAAAATCAAGTTCTCCAAGTTCAATCAAAGCCCTGGCAAGCTCGTTCATTGAATAATTATCAGATTTAATAAATGTCTGATAAACAGGATAAGCGCTTTTCGGGTTTGGCGCAATAAGAATATTTTTAAAACTGTTTTTCAAACTTTTTGCAGATTCATTATCATCCCATGATGCAATTTTTTCCAGTAATTGCTTATCTGCTTTGATAATTTCAGGCATGGTCATATTCTGGAATTGATTGTAGCTTTGATTTTTATGCCATATATTTTGCCCTTTTTGCCTTGATTGCTCAATGAAATTTTTTGCAAGAATCAGTTTTCTTGTCTGATTGGTCATGGCGGCAAGGATCTGTAAAGGATGAAATCCTGCATCCATGAGCGATTTATTATAGAAAAGAGCTTTTTCACCATTTCTTTCTGCAATGGCATTGGTAAGTTCAAACACAGGGTCGAGTTTTGTACGCCTTACAAGTGCTGTAACATCATTTAAACTGATCTCATCTTTTTTGCCTGCAAAAGATACAAGTTTTTCCAGATTATCAGCAAATGCGGAAGGATCAAATCCGGTTTTATCAACAAGTCCGTTAAAAGCCTCATTGGTAATTTTTTTGTTGGTTTTACTAAGGATTTCCTGCATAACATTGCGCAGAAGAAATATTTGCTGATTTTGATCTGCTTTGCGGCTGCCGGATGGTACAGTGCAGTCTATAACGATTCCGTTATTTTTAATTGCTTTAAAAACAGCACGCCTTTTATCTGCAGAAGAAGTTGTTAAAATAAGCAGGTGTTGCGGAGGGAACCCTTTTTCAATAAGTTTTTGAAGATTTATTATGTTCTGCTTTGAAAACCCATATTCCGTGGATGCATTGGGTGCAGGAAACAGGGGAACATCTTTTACAGCTAACACAAGCTGATCCTGCATCATTGAATAGGTTGAAATACGCTCAATAATTTCAGGTATATTGGCATCATCACCTTCAAGGGATTCATATCCAAGCGCTCTTTTATCCTTTGGGATTACAAAATCAAGGGTTTTTTCAAATGCTTTATTTACAAGATACCTTTCTCCCCATATGAGAACAACATAAGGGAGCTTATCCGGTGTCATCCTGTTAAAGTATTCATTAAGATCCTGAAATTTAAGTTCTGCCATTTTTTCCTGTTTTATTACTCATGGTTACCAAGATGGTAAAGCATAAAAACCGCAGTAATCGCCATAATCAATCCTATCCCCTGGGATACAGAGAGAAAATTGAAAAAAAGAAAATGCCCCCTTGGATCTCCACGAAATATTTCAATAAAGGAACGGAAGAGGCCGTATAACAGGATATAAGACCAGAAAACCATCCCATCAAATTTCTTTTTTTTATCAATCCACAGCAGAATTAAAAATATGGTAAAATTGGAGAGAACTGAGTAGAGCTGAGTTGGCTGAAGCGGGATGCCAAGGGGAGCAAGGGAATGGGGATCGGTAAAAGTCACAGCCCATGGCAGGCTGCACTGTTTTCCGTAACAGCATCCTGCGGAAAAACAGCCAAGACGGCCTATTGCATGTCCAAGTGCAATACCAGGTGCAATAATATCCCCTGTCTGCCACATTAAAAGTCCTGTCTTTTTTATATAGACAAGAGCTGCTGCAAGGGCTGCAATAAAGCCTCCGTAAAAGACAAGCCCGCCGTTCCATATTTTGAAAATATCGATGAGATGCCCTGAAAAATCAGAGAAATTAATGATTACATATAAAAGCCTTGCACCCGCTATGGCGAAAATAAGAATAATAAAAAACAGATCCGACATCTGTTCCGGTTTAATATTGTATTTTTTTCCGCGTCTGCCGGAAACAAGCACGGCAGTTAAGAAACCAAGGCCGACAAACAGTCCGTAAGTATAAAGGGTCAGACTGCCTATTTTTAACAGAATAGGATGCATAAAATATCCTTTTATTTTAAAGGTCCGGCAGTTTATGGCATACTGCAAAGTAAAGAAAAACCGCCATCCCAATACATATGGCCGAGTCTGCAACATTAAAGGCAGGCCAGTGGTAATGCCCGATATGAAAATCAAGAAAGTCCACAACCCTGCCAAATCTGAACCTGTCAATGAGATTTCCAACAGCCCCGCCGAAAATAGCGGCAAATCCCCATGAAAGAACAGGGTTTTTCTCAGCAGTCTTTTTGTAGAACCAGAGAATGATACAGGCAATGACCGATGAAACAAAAAGAAAAAAGAACTTTCTCACCATGGGATTCTGGCCTGCAAACAATCCAAATGCCCCTCCGGGATTTAAAACATAAGCTAAATTAAAAAATCCCGGAATAATGGTTATACTTTCATGCAAAGCCAGAAATTCCGCAATTAAAGTCTTTGTTATCTGATCGGCAGCTATGATAAAGCCGCTGATCAGGAATAATCTTATCAATTATTTTTTTCCTTTGAACTTCTGCCTTAAATTTATATTTATATGAAATGAAATGTAACCCATTACTTTTATTTCATAATTTGTCAGAATCTTTGATTCTTTGAGGTAAATCTGGGCCAAGTCCAGATCCGCCTCATGGCGGTTATGGCATTTTTCACCATAAAAATTTTTTTATGTTCTGCTGCTTCATCTGATTTCAATTTCTTTTAGTGCTTTCATGCATCTTGAGCATATACCGGGGTGTTGTTCATTTTCACCTGTAC
>CAZLBE010000019.1:0-11093 GCA_964557635.1 uncultured Desulfobacterales bacterium | reverse complement strand
TACACGACGCTCTTCCGATGATCGGAAGAGCGTCGTGTAGGGAAAGAGTGTAATGGCCATGATTCAGTTATTATTAGGCAACATGGGGGTTGCAGGCGGCGGTGTTAATGCGCTTCGCGGTGAATCCAATGTTCAGGGATCAACAGATCATTGTCTTTTATGGCATATCTGGCCCGGCTATTTGAAGACTCCAAGGGCATCCAATACAAGCCTTGCAGCGTATAACAAAAAATGGACTCCCCACAGCAATGACCCCATGTCTGCAAACTGGTGGCAGAACTATCCCAAATACTCTGTAAGCCTTCTCAAATCTTTCTTTGGTGCAAATGCCACAAAATACAATGATTTCGGGTATTCATGGCTTCCAAAGGTTGACGATGGCGTTGTATATTCCTGGTTTGACATCTTTGATGCCATGTACAAGGATAAAATCAAAGGCTTTTTTGCCTGGGGACAGAACCCTGCCTGTTCAGGTGCAGATGCCAATAAAGTCCGTACTTCCCTTAAAAATCTTGACTGGATGGTGAACGTCAACGTATTTGATAACGAGACAGGCTCCTTCTGGAAGGGTCCCGGCATGAACCCCACAAAAATAAAAACAGAGGTCTTCATGCTTCCTGCTGCGGTTTCCGTTGAAAAAGAGGGCAGTATAACCAATTCCGGCCGCTGGATGCAGTGGCGTTATCAGGGGCCAAAGCCCCTTGGCAACAGCCGTCCCGACGGTGATATCATCATGGATCTTGGCCATCGTCTCCGGAAATTATACAACAACGGAGGTGTTTTTCCCGAGGCGATCCGCAATCTGAAATGGGATTATGACACAAATGGCGCATACGATCCCCACAAAGTTGCAAAGGAAATAAACGGTTATTTTATAAAGGATGTGACAATAAAGGGGAAACATTTCAAAAGAGGAACGCTTGTTCCAAGTTTTGCATACCTTAAAGACGATGGCTCAACTTCCTCTGGCAACTGGCTGTACTGCAACAGTTATACTGAAAAGGGTAATATGGCTGCAAGGAGAAGTAAAAAGGATGCAGTGAACAATATAGGCCTTTATCCTGAATTCTCTTGGTGCTGGCCCGTTAACAGAAGGATAATTTACAACCGTGCTTCCGTTGATCTGAAAGGACAGCCATGGGACAAAAAAGACTGGGTTATCAAATTTGCAGGTAATGAAGAGGGCGGCAAATGGGTTTCCAAAAAATGGATCGGTGATGTTCCCGACGGCGGATGGTATCCCATGGAGAACCCCGACGGCACAAAACGCAGCGATTCCAAATATCCGTTTATCATGCGGAAAAACGGTTTTGGCCAGATTTTTGGCCCCGGACGTGCAGACGGTCCTTTTCCTGAGCATTACGAACCCCTTGAGTGTCCGGTTGAAAAGAACTTTTTCAGTTCCCAGAGAGTTAACCCCTCTGCTGTTGTGTATAGAACCAAAGCAGATGCATATGCGTCATGTGATGCAAGATTCCCGTTTGTGGGCACAACTTACAGGGTATCTGAGCACTGGCAGACAGGGGTTCTCTCAAGACCTGTTCCATGGCTCATGGAACTGCAGCCCGAGATGTTTGTTGAAATGAGCGAGGAACTTGCAGCGTTAAGAGGAATTAAAAATGGTGAAAAGGTAAGAGTCTCAAGTGACAGGGGAAGTGTTAAATGCGTTGCCATTGTAACAAAACGGTTTAAGCCATTTAAAATAGGAAACAAAAAGATACACGAGATAGGTATGCCCTGGCATTACGGCTGGAGATGGCCTGACAGGAAAGAGAAGGCAAGTGCAAATCTGCTCACGCCGCCGGCTGGAGACGCAAATACCAGGATTCCTGAAACCAAGGCATTTATGGTTAATGTCGCAAAATTATAAAAGGAGGTGATTCAAGTGAGTAAATCATTTTTTATAGATACTACAATATGCATGGCATGCAGAGGATGCCAGGTGTCATGTAAGCAATGGCATGATCTTCCGGCGGAGAAAACAACAAACAGGGGCTCATATCAGAATCCACCCGATCTTTCCTTTACAACATATAAACTGGTAAGATTCAGTGAGCAGGTTATAGACGGTAAATTAAAATGGCTGTTCTTTCCGGAACAGTGCCGTCATTGTATTGACCCTCCATGCCTTGACACTGCCGATGATCCAACGGCAATTTACAAGGATCCCGCAACAGGAGCTGTGATTTATACCAAAAACACAAAGAACCTTGATGCAGATGCTATTATTGAAGCATGTCCCTATAACATTCCCAGAAAAGCTGCAGACGGAACCCTTGCAAAATGTGACATGTGTATCGACAGGGTGCAGAACGGCGAAGAACCGGCCTGTGTTAAAACATGTCCATCCGGTGCTATGCATTTTGGAGAAAGCGCTGATATGATGGCACTTGCCAAAAAGAGACTTGCCGAGGTAAAGGCCAAATTTCCAAAGGCACAGCTTCTTGACCCCGACGATGTTCAAACTGTTTATCTGACTGCATATGATCCGTCTCTTTACTATGAAAATGCAGTGGCTTCAGTTTCAAGGCCAAAGGGCATGACAAGGCAGGCCGCTTTAAGTAAAATGTTTAAACCGTTTACTGCTGCTGCAAAGGAACTTGCAGGATAGTCATCAGTGTTTCCATAAAAAACTGAACTATAGAAAATTTAAGGGGAAGAATAAAGTTGTTCTTCCCCTTTTTCCTGACAAAAAATAATTACAGGGAGGAAAAATTGATATTAAAAATAGATGATGATCCAAAAAAAATCTCAGCGGCATGTGAGAGACTCAAAGAAACAAAACCCCATCTTGAAGAAATCCTCGATTTTTATGAAAAAATATTTTTACTCCAGGCAAACAGTTTTAAAACGCTTCAAATAAATCCTGTTTTAATTTCTCAGGATCTTTTGCAGGCAAAACTTTCAGAAAATTTTCCATTGATCACAAGAGAAGAATTCTCAATTGATTTTAATTCTGCAGAACAACTTTTTGGAAAGATCTGCCGACTTTGCTCTGAGCACAAAATCAAAGCCCATGAGTCCATGAATCTACTTTTAAACTTAATAAAAAACCATGAACTTTCTTTTAAAGAAATTGCAGAAAAATTTTTATATAAAAATAATTCATGGCTTGATAACTTTACTGAAAAGAATAATATTGAAAAATCAAGTTTTGAATTTCTCCTCTATAATTCTTTGAAACCTGGTATAGTGAAATGTTCATACCAGATTTCTTCTTATCTTGATAAAACTCCAGGTAAAACCCAGCTTCAGGGCTATTGCCCGGTATGCGGGAACACACCCGGAGTTTCTCTTCTTTCCTCTGAAAACGGATCACGTTCACTTGTGTGCAGTTTCTGCTGGCATGAATGGGAAACCCATAGAATTTTCTGCCCTTTCTGCAATACAACAGACTCAAAGAATTTGTCTTATCTTCAAATTGAAGGAGAAAAAGGCATCCGGGGCGATGTATGCGACAAATGCATGAAATACATAAAAACTATCGATCTTCGAGAGTACAGGCACGATATTTTTCTACCTCTTGAACTTCTCGGTGCCATCCCCCTTGATATGAAACTTCAGGAGGAGGGATACAGATCCGGCTCAGTACAATAATATTTTTTATATGAAATAGAATGTAACCGATTACATTCATTGGCTTCGCGCCTTCACCCATTTTTTGTCAGAATATTTGATTCTTTGAGGCAAATCCGGGCCAATCCAGATCGGCCTCATAGCCGCTATTGTGTTATTTTTTCAATGTCATGTAAATCATCTGTAGCCTTTTTCCCATTTAAAACCTCACCTATTTTTTTTGCAAGATCTTTTATCACCACAGGTTTCAGCAAAAAGCCATGAATGCCCATGGATGCTGCCTTTTCCTCTGACATCACTTCACTGAATCCGGTGCAGAGCAAAATTGGAATATCAGGGCGAAGTTTAAGCAGTTCAGCTGCCAGTTTATCTCCCGGCATATTGGGCATAACCAAATCGGTAATAACAAGATCAAATTTATGAAAACTGTTCTTAAACAGTTCCAGGGCTTCAGTGCTGCTGTTACGTGAAGTCACCTGATACCCCAGATGTTCTAACACATCTTTTTCCATTTTTAGAATTTCATTTTCATCGTCAACAAGAAGAATATGTCCTGTTCCCCTCGGAACAGGGGAATCTGTCACGGTGCTGCTGCTTTCATATGAATCACTTTCTATTACAGGCAGATAAACATTAAAAGTCGTTCCTTTGCCCGGCTCACTGTACACATTGATACTGCCGCCTGCCTTTTTTACAATGCCGTGGACCACCGAAAGCCCCATACCGGTTCCCTTTCCTTTTTCCTTTGTGGTAAAAAACGGGGTGAATATATTTTCAATGATAGTTTTATCCATACCGATACCGGTATCTGTGACACTTAAACAGGCGTAATATCCGGGATTCATATCACCAGAGGACTGTTGTGCATCATCTTTATCTAAATGAATTTCTTTAAGAGAAACAGTCATTTTCCCGCCGGTATCTTCCATGGCATGATAAGCATTGGTTGTAAGATTCATCACAATCTGATGAATTTGTGTGGGATCTACTTTTATCGCCCCGCATTTGGGATTTATATTCTGCTTAATCTCAATTGTTGCCGGAATTGTTGACCTTATCAGTTTTAATGCTTCCTTGATAATGGGCTGCATTTTCATCAATTTGGTATCACTTTTTTCCTGACGGGCAAATGTGAGAATCTGCTTTACAAGGTCAGATGCCCTTAAACAGCTTTTATAAATTGAATTCAGGCGGTTTTTCCAGGGGTGGTCTTCCTCTGCATCGCGCATCATCATTTCAGTATAACCAATAATTGGAAAAAGAATATTATTGAAATCATGGGCAATGCCACCTGCAAGGACTCCGATGCTTTCCATTTTCTGGGACTGTTGTAATTTTCTTTCCATCATAATGTCATTGGTAATATCACGTTTAACCGCCACAAAATTTATAATTCCTCCGGATTCATTAAATACCGGTGAAATGGTGGTGTCTTCAGTATAAAATGAACCGTTCTTTTTCCGATCGATAAATCTGCCATACCATATTTCGCCCGATGTGATGGTTTGCCACAGTTTATCATAAAAGACACTGTCCTGTTTTCCGCTTTTAAGTATTCGTGGATTTTCTCCTATAACTTCTTCTTTTGCATAGCCTGTAATTTTTTCAAAGGTAGGATTGGTATAGAGGATATTCCCACTCAGATCAGTTATAACAACGGCTTCAGCTATATTTTCAATGGCTGCAAGCAGACGTTTATAATGTTCTTCAGCCTGTTTACGTTCTGTGATATCAACTGTACTGCCTTCGTAACGTATAATTTTACCATTCTTATCATAAACAGCACTTGCTGTACTTGATACCCATATGATGGAACCGTCTTTACGTTTAGCCTGTAACTCAAAATTTTTTATATATCCGTTTTTCCGGATAATTTTTTCATACCTGTGCCTGTCCCCGGGATTAACATAGAGCTGATTTTCAAGATCGGAAACAGCGGAAATAAACTCCCGGGGAGATGAATAACCGAGCATGTGGGCAAAAGCCGGGTTAACATCGATGAAACGCTCCTCAGGCGTTCTCTGGAAAAAACCTTCAACGGCATTCTCAAAAATACTCCGATATCGTTCTTCGCTTTCCTGCAACTTCCTCTGTGCCCGATTTCGCTTTTCAAGTATTTGATTCATTGAAACAGCGATATCTTTAAATTCCTTTAATGGAATATTCTCTATATCTACTCCTGCAGACCCTGCACCTGCCTGTTTTAAATTTAATACGCAGGTATCAAAGGATTCAAAGATCTGATTTGCAAAACGCCTTGACCAGAAATAGATCAGGCAAAATAGCAATAACATAATAAATATGCCGCGGATAAGCCCTTGTTTAAATTTATTATTTAATGCAGCTCTTTTTTCTGCGATGATTTTATCAACGGTATCAAGATATACACCTGCTCCGATAACCCACTGCCACTCCGGTATTCCCGCTACAAATGAAATCTTAGGAGACAGGGTTGATGAATTTAATTTATCCCAGGAATAATTGACAAAACCTCTGCCATGATTTTTAACAATTTTAATCATTTCCTGTATAACTTTTTTCCCTTTTGGATGCCTGAGATTCCAAAGGTTTTCAGATCCAATATTAATTTTACCGTTCGAAAAAATAGAATCTCCCTGATAAGTGTTTCCAAAAAAATATCCTTCCTGTCCAAATTTTAAATCTGCAAGATAATGAAGGATGTTATTTTTTATTCTTTTTGTATAATCTTTATAATAAGCCCCCGTCCCTATATACCAGCTTAACGGCTTGAAATATTTTATAAAAGACATTTTAGGAACCGTTGTGGATGGATCACGTCCTGGTACAGGCCAGAAATCTTTAACAAATCCCTGTTTTTTCTCTTTAATCATTTTAATTTCATCTTTGATGGGAAAATTACCCTTTGCATCCTGGAGATTGATAACATTTTTTCCTTCCAATGCCGGTCTTACCGGGTATAATCGTACAATTCCATCCATTGACACAGCAAAATAATATCCTGTTCCATTATCAAATCTGATGGAATACAGAGCATCTTTGATCATGTTTTTAATTTCCGGGACAGTTCTTAAGGCAACATTCTGTTTATAGATATTCATGGCTGTTTCATATGCCTGATTAACTCTTTCCCTGATATCAGTCTTTAATCTCTCGTCAGCAAATTTTTTCATGTTATTGATAAAATCTACAACATTTGTAACCTGACTCTGCAGCATTATTTTCTGTGATTTTAGATATTTGACACGCAAAGATGCCGATTCGGATCTGAACGTTGAATATTCTCCATATACAAATGCAAGGTACCATAATCCAATGGAAATCAGGACGATAAAAATCATTTTTTGAACAAACTTGGAATGAATACTTTTGGAATGAACATTTGAAGTGTTGTTATGCATAGAAATATTTTTCCCTGTTTTTTTTTGTACTCGTCTATTTTAATTCAGAATAAAGCTTTTTAATACATTCAGGGCAAATTGAATGTGAAAACATAGTATCTGTTTCGAAATTTGCCAGGAAAACTCCCTGCAAATCAAAAATTGGACTTTAACACTTTTTAATATATTCTTGGATTTAAATTTTATCAATCATTTTTTCCCATATATTTTATCTTTGTTAACATACCAAAAAACAACATGTTAACAAAATAAGACCCTGTTTATGCCCCAAAAAAACTTGACATATATGTACAAAATCAAGTACGCTTCTTTATTTAAACAGAATGAATATATATGCAATCAATAAACTACACAAATTTTCGAAAGAATTTGGCAAGAACCCTTGACCGGGTCAATGATGATCATTACTCCATCCTTATTACACGCCAGAACGGACGAACAGCAGTGCTTATGTCACTTTGAAGGAATAGGTACCCTGAACCATTACGCTTCAATTGGAAAGGATATTGGTCACGCCGCATTAATAAAGAGCATCGGTTTGTTTACAAGGCGAAAAAGGATAAATTGTTAATTGCCCAGTGCCGATACCACGATTAAAAGCATGCAAAAATAATAAAAATCAATAAAATGGCTATGGGAGATTATTTTTTAAAAAATGGTTAAAGGTATTGAATCTCTGTTCGAGACGCTTAAAAGAACAAATCCTGTAATACATTCTGCAGCAAAAATTCCAAAAGATCTTAAATTCCGGCTTATTCCATCTGACCGGGGAGTATTTCTTGAAATTATCGATTCTACAGGAAAAGAAGTTGATCCCGGGTATGAATTTTATTCCGGCATAGAGAGAAATATTTTAAAGGAAATCAGCAGGGTAAGACAAGAGCAGGCCTTCAGTATTGACTGGGACACGGAACAGTCTGATAATCGATTTTACATAGACGGCAATGATTATCTTGTTTCACTTTTGCTTGAATCTGAAAAACTGATCAATGCCCAGGGAAAACAGATAAAAGCTGCAAAGGGTGAAGCAAGGGTAAAACTTTCCATAAAAAAGGAGAAGAACCTGCTTGCAGCTTCCATTGACCTGTGGTACGGGCAGAAAAAAATTAAAAAAATATTTCCTGTAACAGAAACCCATATTCTCACAAATACCACTGTTTACAGAGTGCCACCCCTTGGCAGAGCCTTTAATACGCTTGCCATGTTTGAAACAATGGTAAACCAGGATCTTTTTGAACAATACCTGACCCTGTTTTTTTCCAATCTGACAAATATTGATATTTCCTATTCAGGCTATACACTTAAGAACGGAACCCCCAAAACAACAAGACCTGCCCTGATATTTGAAAATGTTTCCCCGGACAAATCACTTCATATGAGGGTATCTGCAACCTATCCGGGATTCTCCCCGGATTTTTTTGATAATTTTGATCTTGACAGACTCATATCAATAAATGATCTTGAAGAAACCATCACCTCAAGTCCCCTTGTGCAGGGGGATATAGCCTCATGCTTTAAGGAAATAACTTTGCTGCTTAAAAAGCATGCAAGATCATTAAAGCAGAATAAAGATATTTATGTGCATGATAATTTTATCATTGTCGAATCTGAACTTGCAATGCGATTCATAACCCGTGAACTCACCGGGCTGATCTCAAAGTACACGATTCTTGGCGCGGAAAAACTTAAAAATTACAAAATAAAATATGCTCAGCCCAGCATGAATCTGCAGCTTTCCCATGGCATTGATTTTCTTGAAGGGGATGCAACCATAGAGCTTGAAGGGGAGACATTTTCCATAAATGATATTTTAAAACAATACAGAAAAAATTCCTATATCAGCTTAAGTGACGGGTCAAGCGCCATCATTAATCCGGATTATATGGACAAGCTGAACAGAATATTCAAAAAGCAGAAATCAGGTATAAAAATTTCCTTTTTTGATCTTCCCATAGTGGAAGAACTCATAGGAGAAAAAACTGCAAAAAAGGCTTTTAATAAATCAAGGGAGATCTTCCTTGGATTCAATAAACTGAAAAACTCTAAAAAACGAATTCCTTCTTCTTTAAATGCCACGCTGCGCGGATATCAGAAGCAGGGGTTCAGGTGGGCTTCCTATCTTTACAAACATAAACTCGGCGGATGTTTTGCAGATGATATGGGGCTTGGAAAAACAATCCAGACCATAGCCCTTTTACTGTCCATCTATCCTGCAGAAAAAACCGCTTCCCTGATCATAATGCCAAAGACCCTGCTGTTTAACTGGGAAAACGAATTAAAACTTTTTGCACCAACACTTTCCTACAGCATCTACTATGGCCAATCCCGGGATATCAAAGAGTCTCTGACAAAAAACATCATCCTTACAACCTATGCCCTTGTGAGAAATGACATAGAAAAATTAAAGGATCAGGAATTTCATATGGTGATTCTGGATGAATCCCAGAATATAAAAAACATGAAATCCAAGTCATCAAAGGCTATAATGCTGCTTCAGACAAGTCACCGCCTCGCATTAAGCGGAACTCCCATTGAAAACAATCTTGGTGAACTTTATTCCCTGTTTCGGTTTTTAAATCCATCCATGTTTGGTACCATATCGGATTTTACAAAAAATTATCTTAATCCCATACAGAAAGATGATAACAAGACCGTTGTAAAAGAGCTTAGAAAAAAAATCTATCCTTTTATTTTAAGAAGATTGAAAACGAAAGTTTTAAAAGATCTGCCCGATAAAATGGAACAGACCCTGTTTGTTGACATGACAAAACAGCAGGCAGAGCTGTATCATCAGAGAAGAAAAATGTACAAGGATGCGATTAAAAAACAGATAAAAGCAAAGGGTATTGGAAAATCGCAGTTTTTTATTCTCCAGGCACTTGGGGAGCTTCGCCAGATCGCTTCCATTCCCGAGCTTAAAAGCGATAACAGGATCATATCTCCAAAACGGGAAATTTTAATTGACCATGTTATAGATGCAGTGGCAGGAAAACACAAAGTTCTTGTTTTTGCCAATTATCTGCATTCATTGGATTGTATTTCCCGGGATATGGATAAACAGGGCATTGAGCATTTAATCATGACAGGAGCTACAAGGAACAGAAGTTCCCTCGTGGACAAATTCCAGACAGATGATAATAGTATGGCCCTTCTCATGACACTGAAAACCGGAGGATTAGGCTTAAACCTCACTGAGGCTGAATATGTGTTTTTATTTGATCCCTGGTGGAATATTGCAGCTGAAAATCAGGCAATTGACCGTGCCCACAGGATTGGTCAGAAAAACACCGTTTTCAGCTATCGCCTGATTGCAAGAAACAGTATTGAAGAAAAAATACTCCAGCTTCAGGAAAAGAAAAAAGCTTTGTTTGATTCCCTTATTGCAAGTGACTCGGCATCCATAAAACAGATGGATGAAGAAGATATTGACTATGTGCTGGGAGAATAACAATGCTTTCCTTAAATGATATCAATGAAATGAAACCATGGATAATATCTTTTAAACGATGTCCTGTCTGCAAAAAAGAGGCAAAGCTCTTTGCCCGCAGTGAAACGAAAAAAAAGGAGTGCAGTAACTGCTTTCACAAACGTGTGGAAAATTATCTGTCAGACCGTGATATAAACTCATGGACATGGGATATCTTCTCAGCCTCCCTATCCGATTCAGGCTCAATGGCAGATCGTCTCACCGCATTGATTCATTTTAAAATATTTAAGACGAAAAAAGAACTTCCCAGACTTTTAATTAAAAATCTTGGCTTTGTTTCAAGTCACCCCCTTGCCTGGTTTGTAAGAAAAAAAGCCTTTGAAACATTTTCTCAATTCAACGACAGAAGAGAAATACTTAACTCGCTCTTAAATTTTGATCAGTACTATTCATGGCAGCAAAAGGCAAATATTGTTACGGCAGCATATGACATCAATCCCTCCGATATCAGGGTTGAACAGCTTGTAAGACAAATGGCATATGATTTGAGCCCCAATGTGAGAAAGTACACGGCATTGTTAATTAAAAGCAACAAAAAGATATGGGCAAAAGCACTGTTAAACCGGCTAAAAAATGACCCAAATCCATAGGTCAGAGAGGTGTGTAAAGAGGATATGGAACAAAACAGGAGATTTCCAGTTCAACTAAGA
>CAZLBE010000018.1:7826-11119 GCA_964557635.1 uncultured Desulfobacterales bacterium | reverse complement strand
AAGTAGTATTAGTTATACGTCGACGACTGATAACAAAAGTGAAATTATTTTTATGGAAGTCTATAAAAGGATATAAAAAAGTGGAAAAGGAATTGAAAGATAATATTGAACAGCTTTGTAGAGGTTTTGAAAATAATAATTTTGGGGACGTGATGGTTGTTGGTGGAGGAATAAGCGGAGTTCAGGCATCCCTTGACCTTGCTGCATCGGGCTTCAAAGTCTTTCTTGTTGAGAAAGCACCTTCCATTGGCGGTCATATGGCCCAGCTTGACAAGACCTTTCCCACCAATGAATGCTCGAACTGAATACTTTCACCTAAACTGGTCGAGGTCGGCCGGCATCCAAATATCGAGATTTTAACCTATACTGAAGTGAGCAGTGTTCAAGGTGAAACCGGGGATTTTATTGTAAGTCTTGTTAAAAAACCAAGATATATAATTGAGGACAAATGCACAGGCTGTGCCACATGCGCAGAGTACTGTCCTGTTTCAATTCCTGACCCTTACAATCAGGAAATATCAAAGGACAAGGCGGTTCACATATATTTTGCCCAGGCAGTGCCCCTTATCTCATACATAGATGAAAACTGCATTTTTCTTAAAGAGAAAAAATGCCGCATCTGCGAATCGGTTTGTGAAAATAATGCCATAGATTTTCAGCAGAAGCCTGAAAAAATTGAAATAAACGTGGGTGCAATTGTTCTTGCACCCGGTTACGATATTTTTAATCCCGCATTAAAAAATAACTACGGGTATGGAAAATTTAAAAATGTTGTAACCAGTATGGACTATGAAAGACTGTTAAGTGCCACAGGACCATATGAAGGTGAAGTCCTGCGCGGCTCGGATTTTAAACATCCTAAAAAAATAGCCTGGATTCAATGCGTAGGTTCAAGAAGTGTTAAAGAAGGGGAGAACAGTTATTGCTCGGCGGTATGCTGCACATACACCCAGAAACAGGTGCTTTTAACAAAAGATCACTATGATGATGTGGAATGTACAATATTTCATAATGATATCAGGTCCTATGGAAAGGATTTTGAGCCTTATTTTAAGAGGGCTGCAGAGCTTCCGGGTGTCAGGTTCATAAGAAGTTATGTTTCAATAGGCAGAGAAATACCTGAAACAAACAATGTTACCATAAAATATGCTACGTTTAATGATGGGGTTAAGGAAGAAGAGTTTGATCTTGTGGTATTATCCGTTGGACTTGTCCATCCTGCAGATAATGAAATTATGGCGGAAAAGTTTGGTATAGAGCTTAATCCCCATGGATTCTGCAGGACAGATCCGGCTAATCCGATCAAGACAACTCATCCCGGAGTTTTTGTGAGCGGCGCATTCCAGGGTCCCATGGATATCCCTGAATCGGTTTTTACTGCAAGTGGTGCCGGTTCCCTTTGTGGTGAACTCCTTGATTACAGGCGGGGAAAGCTCTCCAGTGAAAGAACATATCCACAGGAAAGAGATGTTTCAAATGAGGATATCAGGGTGGGGGTTTTTGTGTGTCACTGCGGAACCAATATCGGAAGGGTTGTGGATACCACATCAACAATGGAATATGCCTTAACCCTGCCCAATGTTGTTTATGCCCAGGAGCAGATTTTTTCATGCGCAACTAATTCCGCAAGGGAAATAACGGACATGATTAAGGAAAACAATCTCAACCGTGTTGTTATTGCGGCGTGTTCTCCCAGAACCCTTGAACCTTTATTCAGGGACACCTTAAGGGAAGCTGGAATTAACCAATACCTTTTTGATATGGCAAATATCAGGGAGCACAACTCTTGGGTTCATTCAAAAGAACCTGAGATTGCAACGCAAAAGGCAAAGGATATAATAAGGATGTCAGTTGCCAGGGTATGTCATCTTGAGCCGTTACAGGAAATTGATCTTCCGGTAAACAAGACAGCCCTTGTAGTTGGCGGCGGATTATCGGGAATCACATGTGCACTTTCCGTTGCAAATAACGGTCATGATGTTTTCCTTCTTGAAAAGGAAAAAGAACTTGGCGGTGTGGCAAAAAGGCTTCATTACACACTTGAAGGAATGGATGTTCAATCATATCTGCAAAAACAGATAAAAAAAATCTATCAGCACCCAATGGTACATGTACTGCATGAAGCAGAAATTCTTGATGTTTCAGGTTACATAGGAAATTTTGTGACAAGGGTTAATTCCGAAGGAAGAGAAAGAAAAATACACCACGGAGCAGCGGTCATTGCCATTGGTGCCGATGAGTATAAGCCTGATGAGTATTTTTACAAAGAAAATGACCACGTAATAACCCAGCTTGAATTAGAAGAAAAGATTTCTGAAAAAGAAAATGATATTATCAATGCCCATAGTCTTGTGATGATTCAGTGCGTCGGGTGCAGAAATAAAGACAGGGATTACTGCTCAAGGGTCTGTTGCAGCCACGCAGTAAAAAATGCCCTTAAACTGAAAGAAAAAAACGAAAAAATGGATATTTATATCCTTTTCAGGGATATGAGAACTTACGGGTTTAGGGAAGATTTTTACAGGCAGGCTGCAGATTGTGATGTGAGATTCATCCGGTTTGAGCCTGAGAATCCGCCTGTTGTGGAAGAAGCCAAAGAAGGGGGAAAAAGCATTTTAAGGGTAAGTGTTCCTGATCCTGTTTTAGGGCAGATTCTTGAAATAGATGCAGATTATCTTACCTTGTCTGTAGCTGTTATTCCTTCGGAAAAAAATACTGAAATATCACAGTTTTTCAGTGTCCCGCTTGGTCCTGATAATTTTTTCAAGGAAGCCCATGTTAAGTTGAGACCCGTTGATTTTGCAACGGACGGTGTTTTTCTATGCGGAACTGCCCATTATCCCAAACATATACCTGAAGCAATTAACCAGGCATATGGAGCTGCAGGCAGGGTGATAGCTCTTCTTTCCAATGATAAAGTCACTGTCTCTGGTGCTGTATGTGAGGTAAACGAAAAAAAATGCATAGCATGCGGGGCATGTATAACAGCATGTAAATACGGAGCAATAGAATTTCACAAAACAAAAAAAGGTAAAAAGGCCATGGTAAATCCTGTTCTGTGCAAGGGAGACGGGCTTTGCAATGCAAAATGTCCAACGGGCGCCATTGTGTTAAAGCATTTTACCAATGAAGAGATTATCAGCCAGATTGATGCGGCAGTTCCGGAAAATGTGTTTGAGATGGCGGCTGTTTGATCTGTAGGGGCAACTATTTGACGGAAAATTGAAGATAAATAAGTATCGATATGCTTTTACTGACAACAGTAGAAACAAGGCATGCCTTGTCTTTACTGA
>CAZLBE010000018.1:0-7726 GCA_964557635.1 uncultured Desulfobacterales bacterium | reverse complement strand
ATCGATATGCTTTTACTGACAACAGTAGAAACAAGGCATGCCTTGTCTTTACTGACAACTGACAACTTTTTTGTTTTTTTTGACAGAAACTGAGAAATAAGGCACTAATAAGGGGTGAAAATAAATGAGCAGAGGACTTAAATTTAAACCGAGAATCTTAGGTTTTATATGCCACTGGTGAGCATATGGAGCTGCTGACCTGGCTGGAGTTTCCAGACTGCAATACGCAAGTGAAATCAGGCTTATCCGTGTCATGTGTTCGGGCAGGGTTGACCTGGGATTTGTACTCAGGGCCTTATCAAACGGATCTGACGGGGTTTTTATCGGAGGGTGCCGGCTTAATGAATGCAATTATATTACCCATGGAAATTATCATGCGCTAAACATGGTGCTTTTATGTAAAAAAATTATGGAACATATTGGGCTTAATCCTGACAGGTTGAGAATCGAATTCATGTCTTCCGGTGATGGTATCCGTTTTGCTGAAATAGTTGATGATTTCACAGGACAGGTAAAGGAGATGGGGCCCCTTGGTATTGGTGAAAATATTGACAGGGAAAAGTTAAAATCAAAAATTGATGAAATAAGAAAACTCGTACCCTATATCAAAATGGCAAAAAGGGATAAACTTGAATTGCGCTTTAATACTTTAAAAGAGTATGACAACCTTTACACAAAAGAGGAAATAGAGCAATTATTCAGCAATGTGCCGTCATATTATATCGATCCTGACAAATGCCAGGCCTGTATGATCTGCGCAAGAAAATGTCCTGCAGAGGCTATTTCAGGCGGGAAAAATACAATCCATGTGATTGATCAGGAAAAATGCATAAAATGCGGTACCTGCTTTGAAGCATGTCCCCCGCGTTTTGGTGCGGTGCAGAAAATCACAGGAGAGGCAGTTCCACCTCCTGTTGCCGAAGAGAAAAGAATTCTAAAGAGAAAAGCTGCTAAAGCAAAACAATAAAAACACAGGGAATAACCATCATTGGGTGTTGAAAATAATACAAAATTTTATCAGGTTCTCAGGTGGAAACAACAGGATTGCAGAAAAGATTCTCTGGAATTCATTGGCGAGGAGCCGCTTTTGATCCGCATTGATGACAAACCCTATTCCGTTGTAATGAGAACCCCTGGGCAGGAGTTGTTCCATGCTGCAGGTTTCTGCCTTGGGGAGGGGATCGTTGAATCTGTAAATGATTTTACCACCATAGGATACTGCAAAGATTTTGACCCAAATGTTATTGATGTAAAATTGAAACCTGAAAGAAAAGAAAAAATTCATGATATTCTTGAAAGAAGAAGCTTTATAAGCCAGACAAGTTGCGGTATCTGCGGCAAGCAGATGATGGAGGATTTAAATTCTTTACTTACCCCTGCACAGGACGGTTTCAAAATTGAACTTGATCGTGTCTTTAAATGCACAGGTGAGCTTTCCAGGAACCAGGAATATTATCCAAGGACCAGGGGATCACATGCTGCCATTATATTCAATAATGAAATGAAAATCATCTCCTTTGCCGAGGATGTTGGCCGGCATAATGCCCTTGACAAGGCGATTGGCTGCGCATTTATGGAAAAGACTCTAAAAACTGCAAGAGTTGTTGTTCTGTCTTCAAGGATAAGTTATGAACTTGTCCAGAAAGCTGCAAGGGCGCATTTGCAGGTGATGGTCAGTAAATCAAGACCCACTGCCCTTGCCGTTGAAATGGGGAAATCCCTTAATATGACCCTTGCATGTGCATTTGGAGAATCTGAATTAATGGTTGTCTGTGGAGAGAACAGGATAATAAGAAACTATAAGCGTTCACCGGGCTCTGCACCTGTTGCGTTGGCGGGCAATTGAAGTGCATTAGTACGTCTGTTTGCCCGCCGCCTTGCATCTGCAGCACCCTGTAAACGCTTACAGCTTGCGAATTAACTGTAAACGCTTACAGATCGCGAATTGACTGTGGACGATTACAAGAAAATAAATAAGGAGGATAAATTGAAAATTCTCACAACGGTAAAAAAAGTAGTTGATGTTGAATTGAACATTCATGTAGATAACGGTGCCATTGTTGAAGACGGGCTGCAGTACGTGATAAATGCCTGGGATGAAAATGCAGTGGAAACAGCGGTGCAGCTTAAGGAAAATAATAACGCACAAACAACTCTCGTGAGTATCGGCAGCAAAGACAATACAGATATAATCCGCAGATGTTATGCAATGGGTATTGAAAACGGGATTCAAATTGATGACCCTGCACTTGAAAACGCAGATTCCTTTGCCTTTGCGAAAATTCTGCAGAAAGTCTATGAACAGGGCGATTATGATCTTGTGATTACCGGAAAACAGGCCCAGGATACAGATAACGGCCAGACCGGTATAATCCTTGCCGAAAATCTCGGTCTGCCCTGTGTCAGCAATGTGATCGGCATTGAAGTAATGGATGATCAGCATCTTAAGGTTTCCAGGGCAGGAGATCTTGGAACTGAAATTGTTGAACTTGAACTGCCCGCAGTGATCACTGTTGATGTCAGCATTAATGAACCGCGGCTTCCTGCAATGCGCGGAATCATGATGGCAAAGAAAAAGAAGATCAATGTAATGGATCTCGCTGCCCTTAACACTTCAGCCGATGAAGTGGGATGTTCTTCTCCGAAATCTGAAATTGCCGAATTCATGGCTTCCCAGACACGAAATGCAGGCCGGAAATTTGAAGGAGAACCTGCTGAAATCACGGCACAGGTTGTTGAGCTTCTCGCAACTGAAGCAAAAGTGTTTTAAAAGGATATTTTTAGCGGAATCATACAAGGAAAATTTATTATGAATAAAATACTGGTAATTGCAGATATAAAACAGGGTGTGCTCAAGGGCAGTACTTCCGAATTATTGTCAAAGGCAAAATCAATCGGGGCTGAAACTGCCGTTGTGGCAATGGGGTATAATATTGAATCATTAATTCCTGAACTTGCAGAGGCAGGCTCAGATACACAGTATATTGCAGATGATCCTGTTCTTGAAATGTTTTCAGCAGGACCATATGCATCATGTGTTGTTGATGCTGCAGAAAAGTTTAATGCCGATCAGATCTGGTTTGGTTTTTCTGAAAGCAGTAAAGCTGCAGCTCCCAGGGTTGCAGCCCAACTTTCTGCAGCCTGCGCAATGGAAATTACAGACGTTATACTAAAAGATGGCGGAATCGAAATAATAAGACCTGCCATAACAAATAAAGTTCTCCAGCGGGTTAAAATCAATACAAAAAAGCTTGTGGCCGTTGTCAGGGCAGGCGCTTTTGAGGCTGATCCGGACATTTCCGGAACACAAAATTCTGTAAAGCTTGCAGCTCCTGAAACGGACCTGAAAGCCATTATAAAGGAAATTATTACAGATGCAAGCGGAGAAATAGACCTTACAGATGCAGATATTGTTGTTTCAGTGGGACGCGGGGCAAAGGATCAGGCAGGGGTTGATCTTGTAAAATCACTTGCCGATGATTTGAATGCAGGTTTTGGTTCATCCCGTGCCATGGTTGACGGCGGTTTCATGGCCCATAACAAGCAGGTGGGCCAGACAGGTAAAATTGTGGCTCCCTCCCTTTATATTGCAGTTGGGATTTCAGGCGCCATACAGCACCTTGCCGGAATGAACGGTTCAAAGGTGATTCTTGCCGTTAATAAAGATACTGAAGCCCCGATATTTAATGTTGCAGATTATGGTATTGTTGGAGATCTTTTTGAGGTCGTTCCCATTTTAAGAGAAGAAATCAAAAAAATAAGAGCATAATAACTAAAGCCGCAAAGCTGCAGATATCAGTTTTCAGTTATCAGTTATCAGTCTTGGAGGTTATTTTGAAATTTGAGGACTTGGAAGTATGGAAGAAATCTTCACGATTATGTGCAGATTTGTATAAACATTTTCAAGATATTAAAGATTTTGGGGTTCCTCCTCGATTCTGAGGAAGATAAATTAGTATCGATATGTTTTTACTGACACCTGACACCTGACACCTGACACCTGACACCTGACACCTGACAACTGACAACTGACAACTGATAACTCATATTAACGACTTTCTTGTTTTTTTGACAGAAACTGAGAAATAATGCACTAATAATACAGAGGTAGATTATGAATCCCCTTTTTATGTCAATACTGCTTATTGTGGGGCTAACGGTTTTCGGCCGCACAATGTACTATAAGATAAAGTTGCTTGCCGCCCTTGAACCTGAGGATCGTTTCGGCCATGTTAAGGAACGTCTTAAAAACGTATTGATTTTTGCCTTTGGCCAGAAACGTCTTGTGGGCAGGAAAAGAGAGCGGGCTGCAGGCATCATGCACGCCTTTATTTTCTGGGGATTCTGTATTTTATTGATCCGCAGCATAAACATCTATGGCGAAGCTTTTGTAAAAGGGTTTCAACTGCCTTTTCTTGATGAAAATTTTTTAGCCGGATACCTGTATATCGCCCTGAAAGATATCATGGAAGGCGTTGTGCTTTTAATGATTTTTTATGCCCTTTTCCGCAGGCTTGTGCTTAAACCTGCCCGGCTGCACAACACATTTGAAGCTTATCTTGTCCTGATTCTCATCGGTGTTTTAATGGTTTCCGATCTTTTATACGACGGGGCAAGGTACAATCTCATTGCCATGCATAACAACCCCGGAAACCTTGATTTTTTTAATAATACAAAATACGGCTTTGAATTTTTATGGACGCCCGTTACAAGGGGTGCCGGTATGATCATATCGGGCATGGGCGTTAAAGCAATTGAAATTCTCATGGTCTGCATGTTCTGGCTGCACATAATCACACAGCTGACATTTTTAAATATACTGCCCATTGGCAAACATTTCCATGTTATCACGGCCATTCCCAATGTATTTTTTAAAAAACTTGGTTATCCCCATGCAAAACCTAAACTTCTCGATCTTGAAGATGAATCTGTCTGGGAGGATGAATCCCTTGGAATCAACCATATTCACCAGTTCAACTGGAAGCAGGGACTTGATCTTTACACCTGCACTGAATGCGGCCGCTGCAAGGATGTCTGTCCTGCATACATAACGGACAAACCTTTAAGCCTCAATGATGTCAATGATAAATTAAAACTTGAATTACGTGATAATGCAGAAAATATTATTAAAAGAGCGGAACTTGCAGCAAAAATAGAGAAACTTGAAGCCAATGCAGAACCAGACAACAATACTGAAGAAAACAAAGATTCTGATGAACTGATAGAACAGATTAAAGCTGAGATGCTTGAATTGAACAGTAAAAAACGGCTTATAGGTGATGTAATACCCGAAGATATGCTCTGGGCATGCACTACCTGCCGTGCATGTGAAGAGGTTTGTCCTGTGACCATAGAGCAGGTCCCCCGCATCATTGCCATGAGACAGGGGCAGACGTTAATGGCCGAGGCTTATCCTAATGAATTAAATACGGCATTTAAGGGCCTTGAGCGTAATGCCAATCCCTGGGGTATTGGATATGACAAACGTGCTGACTGGGCAGACGGCCTTGATATTAAAATCATGGCAGATGACAGTGACGTGGAATATCTTTTCTGGGTTGGCTGTGCAGGTTCATTTGATGACAGAAGCAAAAAAGTCTCTGTGAGCCTTGCAAAAATTCTTCAAAAAGCAGGTGTAAGTTTTGCAATCCTTGGTACCGAAGAAAAATGTACAGGAGATTTTGCAAGACGTGCAGGTAATGAAATGCTTTTTCAGATGATGGCCGAGGCAAATGTTGAGACTTTAAACAATTACAAGGTTAAAAAAATTATCACGGCCTGCCCCCACTGTCTTAATGTGCTTAAACATGAATATCCGCAGCTTGGCGGGAACTATGAAGTAATCCATCACACTGAATTTATCGATCAGCTTATAAAATTAGGCAAAATCACCCTTGATCCATCTTTTGATGAATCTCTTACCTATCATGATCCCTGCTATCTTGGACGCTATAATTCTGTTTATGATCAGCCAAGATCGATTCTAAAATCTGTATCAAAAAATGGATTGAAAGAACTTGACAGGTCTGGCAAGGAGAGCTTCTGCTGCGGTGGCGGAGGGGCAAGAATGTGGATGGAGGAAAATATAGGTAAGAGAATAAACGTTGAACGTGCGGAGGAAATTGTTGAAAAACAGGTGAAAAATGTTGCCGTAGCCTGTCCTTTCTGTCTTACAATGTTAGAAGACGGCATGAAAGAACTTAATAAGGAAGAGGAAATAAAAACACAGGATATAGCAGAGATTGTAGCGAAATATATGAAATAGTAGTCATGGGGCAGATTCGGTTTCAGGCTTTTGTTGTGGGTAAATCCCCGGGCAAATCCAGATTCGCCTCATGGCGGTTATAAAGAAAGTCTGTATTGATCATGCAGGAAGTATTGTTTTTTGGTGAGGTTTTATTTTTTGGTAAGGAATTGGCTATTTTTTAGAGAAAAAAGCTTGCGTTATAATTAATATGGAGCTAACAAAAAGGTTATTCACAGCCTTTTTCAGAGGTGAAAATGTTTTGCCTTTGAAGAAGCTATTTATTTATCTACCCATAATTTAGGAGGAGATCGTCAAATGAAAAAGAGAAACCTTATTGCCGTTTTTGTAATGTCACTTTTCATCGTGCCCGCTTTTTGCTTAAGCTTCACAACCGGGGCAGCAGCTAAAACCATTAAACTCACCTATAGTAATTTTTTTCCTCCCACACACATCCAGTCAAAGCTTGCTGAATCATGGTGCAGGGAAGTAGAAAAAAGAACCAATGGCAGGGTCAAAGTCGAGTATTATCCCGGCGGTACTTTAACAAAGGCTCCACAGTGCTATGACGGTGTTGTGGAAGGCCTGTCTGATATCGGTTTTTCAGTACTTGCCTATTCCAGGGGAAGATTTCCTGTGTTAGGGGCGGTTGATCTTCCCCTTGGTTATCCCAGCGGAACCGTTGCCACAAAAGTAATAAATGATGTTTATAATAAATTTAAGCCAAAAGAGTTCAAAGATACTAAAATTATGTATTTCCACGCCCATGGTCCGGGAATTGTCTGGACAAGAAACAGGCCTGTAAGGAAGATTGAGGACATGAAAGGACTTAAACTCAGGGGACACGGCACAAGCGCAAAAGTTATAAAAGCTCTTGGCGGAACACCTGTTGGTATTCCCATGCCTGAGACATATCAGAGTATCCAGAAAGGTACTGTGGACGGTGGCGTTTTCCCATGTGAATCAAACAGGGGATGGAAATTGGGAGAAGTTGTAAAATATGGAACCGCTGATTTTTCTGCGGCCTATACAACCGGTTTTTTTGTCACAATGAACAAGGATAAATGGAATTCTCTTCCTGCAGATATACAGAAAACCATAGAAGAAATAAACAAAGAATGGATAGTAAAACATGGTAAGGCATGGGATCACAGTGACCTTGTCGGTATTAAATATTTTCTGGGACAGGGCGGAGAACTCATAGGTCTTAACAAAAAAGAATCCATGAGATGGAAAAAAGCTGTCAGGCCTATTATTAACAACTATATAAAAGTATTAAATAAAAAAGGCCTCAACGGTGAAGAGATTGTAAGCTTTATTGAAAAGGATTTGAAAAAATCAGAATAGATAATCCTTTTTTTCAGTGTCTGAGAATGAAGAAACATGAAATTTAAGGTAAAAATGAAATTTTTTTTCCAGACTCTGCTGATTTGTAAATATTCGGCTTATAATGTAAATGTTTGGAGAGTGCCTCATATTCGT
>CAZLBE010000017.1:0-11138 GCA_964557635.1 uncultured Desulfobacterales bacterium | reverse complement strand
TTAATAATAGTAGATCGTGAGGGCTGGGGAGTAAAACATTTTCTTTCAATGTCAATGCCCATTAATCTGTCCTTATATTAAATATTAATTTTTTTAAAATTAATTGTATTTATAATCTGAAACAGGTTCTGGTTTCAAGATAAAAATCATTGTGCTTCAATAATAATGATTTGCGGGCTGTTTTTCCTGCCAAATCTGTTTATTCTGAGTTTAAATGCGATTTCATTCAAATATGCCGGAGTTTCAGGATTTTCAATATTGAACTGCATGGCTTCAACCGTATATCCTGATTTTTCCAGAATCATTTTTCTGTGTTTTGTACCGATCAGCACAGATGATTGTACCACAAGATCTGAACAATAAAAAACAGGTTCCGGATTGTCCGTGCCAAAGGGCCTGAGCATGTCCACTTCATTGATAAGATCTTCGGTTATTTCGCAGGGATTAAGGGTGCTGTCAAGATATAGTGTCTTTTTAAAGTCATTTTTTGAAATTATTTTTTCTATCTCTTTTTCAAAAGCCTTTGAAAATGCTTCAATTTTTTCTTCTTTAATGGAAAGACCTGCTGCCATGAAATGACCGCCGAATTTTTCAAGCATAGTGGAGCATTCAGTAAGTGCATGAAAAAGATTTATATTCTCTATGCTTCTGCACGAGCCAACTGCAGGGGATGAACCCGTTGAAATAAGAATAACCGGCTTAAAGTATTTTTTGGCTGTTTTTGATGCTGCAATACCAATAACACCGGGATTCCATAATCTGTCATACATTATAATTGCAGGTTTATTAATAAGCTCAGGATTTTTGTAAATTTTGTTTTCAATATCCTTTATTATGCTCTGTTCGGTCTCCTGCCTTTTCCTGTTTAACCCGTCAAGGGTAGCTGCAGTCTGTTCTGCGGTGATCCTGTCATTTGTGCATAAAAGATTAACGCAGATTCTTGCATGTGAAATCCTTCCTGCAGCATTGATCCTTGGTGCAATCCTGAATGAAATATCATCTGAATCAAGATTTGTTAATTCAACTCTGCTCACCTGTGATAATGCTTTAAGCCCTGGCCTTGCACCTTTTCTCATTACATTAATACCGGCGCATGAGAGTATTCTGTTTTCCTTTTTTAAAGGAACCATATCTGCAATTGTGCCAATAGCCACAAGGTCACAGTATTGCATGAGATTAGGTTCCTGTCTTTCTTCCCAGAAACCCTTTTCCCTTAAGTATTTTCTAAGGGCAATGACAAGATAAAAAGCAACACCCACCCCTGCAAGGTGGTTTAAACCCGAGTTGCAGTCTTTTCTTTTCGGGTTGATTATGGCAAGGGCTTTGGGGGTCTTTTCCGGCAGTTCATGGTGATCTGTTATGATAACGTCTATATCTTCCTTCTGTGCTGCAGCTACTGCTTCATTGCTGTCAGAACCGCAGTCCACCGTAATAATCAGGTCAATTTTTTGATCAACGGCCATTGTGATATGGTCCTTTTTAATGCTGTAGCCCTCTTTTGTCCTGTGGGGAACATACCATGACACCTCAGCATCAATAAAGGAAAAAAAATCATTTAAAATTGATGTGGATGTAACACCATCGGCATCAAAATCTCCAAAAATCAGGATTTTCTCGTGATTCTCTATGGCTGTCCATATTCGTTTTACAGCTTTATCCATATCTTTTAGGCAGAATGGATCGGCAAGACTTTTTAAGCTTGGGCATAGAAACGAATATGCCTGTTCAGGGGTATCAATACCCCTGTTTATTAGAAGCTCTGCCACGGTCTTATGGCATTTGAGAATCCTTGCAATTTTCTCAGCTTTTTTCCGGTCAGCTTTTTTATGTATCCATATAGAGCCTTTCATAAAAATAATTTCACTGCGTTATCAGTCGTCGACGTATGAATAATACTACTTCCTCCTTTAAGGCCTTGTGCCAAATCTTAAAATCTGGTAATTATCTGGAAGGTAAATATTCGATCTTATAACGTAAATTTTGGACAGTGCTTCATATTCGTCTATTTGGGACTGCAAAAGCATACTCATGCTATGTGAACAGGCCAAAATGGGCGAAGATGGAGTGCTGGCCGAATATTTACTCTGAAAGTCTATCGTTTGCAGAGAAACCGCCTGTTTCCAACATATGATTTTTTAAATTTTTCACTTAACCAGATGTTTACAAGTTCTTCCTGGATATGCGCACGGGTAAAGGTATCCAGGAATGCAAATGGTTCATCCATGATCAGTACGGCAGGATGCCCGACAAGCGCCCTTGCAATGCAGACTCTCTGTGCCATTCCAAGGGAGAGTTCTCCAGGTCGCACCTTTTCAAAACCTGACAGTCCTATTATTTCGATGAACTTATTTACCCTGTAGTCCAGTTCTTCAAGATCTCCGCGCAGCCTGCAGCCATATCCCACATTTTTTTTAACATCAAGCCATGGGATAAGTGCAGGCTGCTGGAAAAGCATGGATCGTGAGGGATGAATACCGCGTATCCGCTTTCCATTGGCAAGTATTCTGCCTGAAGTGGGCATTTCAAATCCGGCTAACATATTTAAAAGCGTTGTTTTGCCGCATCCTGATTCGCCAAGTATTACAATGAAATCTCCCTCGTTAATGGAAAAAGAAATATCTTTCAGCACAGTTTTGTGACTTCCATCGGAACTGTGATATATTTTTGAAACATTTTCAAATTTTAATTCCATACCATACCCAGGGGTAAACTATTTTGACCCGAAAGATGCCTCTGGCATATCCTCAACAGAGGTGTCTCCGTCAACAATTGCATCCATTTTGCCAAGTGCTGATGGAAGAAGTGTATTGATGAAGAATTCAGCTGTTCTGATTTGACCTGCATAATAAGCAGCATCTTTATTTTTGGCAGCTTTTGCAGCAACGGCTTCCCTGTCAAGTGACCCAACCTTTTTGGCAAGCTTTGGAGATGCAACAACCGCTCTCCAGAGTAGCATCCATGCCATTGTTACATCGCCTGTAACCTCAAGAAAGGGATGGGCAAAGGAATATGCGTTCATCATTTTTTCAGATCTTGCCCTTTTCCCTAAAATTTCACCTGTGCTTTCAAGTTTTAAAACAGCCTTTTCAACTTTTTCAGCTATTTTTTCAAGACCTTCAGTCTTTTTTGCATCAGCAACAACAGATTTTATTGCATTTAGAAATTCTGCAAAAATTTTACCTTTGTTCATGGGAAGCTTTCTGCCTAAAAGATCCATTGCCTGGATACCATTGGTTCCTTCATAAATCATGAAAATTCTTGAATCCCGCATGAGCTGTTCAACGGGAAATTCTCTTGTATAGCCGTAACCGCCAAACACCTGGACTCCGTGGCTGCATACTTCAAGGGCCTTATCCGTTACATAACCCTTTACAATGGGGGTTAAAAGTTCAATCATGCCGCTGTATTTTTCTTTTTCCTCTTCATCGTCCGTTGTTTCAACAATATCGGAACATTTTGCATTAAAATACAACAGGCTTCTCATTCCCTCAACCATGGCCTTCATATTGAGTAGCTGACGTCTCACATCTGGGTGTTCAATAATCGTAACATCTTTTGCTTCAGGGTCCCTTGATTTCATCAGGTTCCTGCCCTGGATTCTTGTTCTTGCATAATCAAGGGCAAACATATAAGAAGCAGTTGCAACTCCAAAACCCTGGAGCCCTACAAAAGCCCTTGATTCGTTCATCATCATGAACATCTCACGCATTCCCTTGTTTTCTTCTCCAAGAAGTGTACCTGTACACTGTCCTTTTTCGCCAAGGGAAAGTGAACATGTGGCATTACCGTGGATACCCATTTTATGTTCAATACCGGTGCACACAATATTATTAAATTCACCAAGAGTGCCGTCTTCATTAACTTTGTATTTGGGTACAAGAAACAGAGAAATGCCCTTTGTGCCTGCAGGGGCTCCTTCAATTCTGGCAAGTACAGGATGGATGATATTTTCAACAAGATCATGCTCTCCTGCCGAGATAAAAATCTTTGCTCCTGTGATGGAGTATGTTCCGTCATCGTTCTTTTTTGCAGATGTGGTCAATGCTCCTACATCTGAGCCTGCTTCCGGTTCGGTAAGGAGCATGGTTCCGCCCCATTCACCGGAAAACATTTTTTTCATGTACAGTTTTTTCTGCTCTTCGTTACCGAATTTTTCCACAAGTTTGGCCGCCCCGTGGGTCATGGCGCTGTACAGCATGAAAGACGGATTTGCCCCCACAAGGTATTCAATGGCTGCAAGCCCCACAAGTTTGGGCATTCCCTGTCCGCCCACTTCAGGGTCATCAGTCATGGCAAGCCACTCACCTTCCCTGTAAAGTTCCCATGCCCTTTGAAAGGATTCAGGCACTTTTACAGTGCCGTTTTCAAAAATACATCCTTCCTCATCTCCGAGTTTCTGGGTGGGGAGAATTTCTTTCACGGCAAGGTTTCTTGCCTCTGAAAGTATAAGATCAACGGTTTTTTTATTAAAATCTTCAAATAATTCGTGTTCAACCATTCCCAATTGTTCATGAAGAACAAAATCAATATCCCTGCGGTCTGAAATTAATTGTGCCATAATTGATTTTTTCCTTTTTAATATTTTGTATTATTTTTTGTCTGCCCTTTGTCTGCACTGTGATCGAAAAACAATTTTTGTTCAAATCATCATGTTTTCGATCCTGAAGCCTACCTTATTTATAGGCATACCTAAGACAATAAAACACTAAAGTCAATATTTACAAAAATATAATTGACATGCTTGTTTTTTTCTGGTTAGTTCGAAAATAAGGCTCAATATTTGATGCATATTCAGTTGTCAGTTGTCAGTTATAAGTGATCAGTGATCAGTCAATATTCATGGTGCTGTAGGGAGGATTCCATATCCACCCTTATTTACCATATATTTTCAATTGGATTTAAGAAAAACTTGAGAACCGAGGAACATTTTGAAGATATTAAAGGTTTGGGCTTCCTCCTCGATTTCAGGGAAGACAAATTCATATCGATATACTTTTACTTATAACTTATAACTGATAACTGACAACTGACAACTCATAACTCATACTAACGACTTTCTTGCTTTTTTTCACAAAAACCGAGAAACAAAACACTAATAGGAATACACCATGATTATCGGACTTGATGTTGGCGGTACTAATACCGATGCAGTCCTTTTAAGCAGCATGGGAGTTGAGAAACAGGTCAAAGTTCCAACTGATGTTTCCGATCTTTTTAATACGGTTTTATCAGGGCTTACAGAACTTTTAAAAGATATCTCACCCGATGATATTGAAAGGATAGTTTTAAGTACAACACTTACAACAAACGCTGTGGTACAGAAAAAAGTCGACCCCGTTGGCATTATTGTTTCATCCGGACCCGGGATTGATCCTGAATTTTTCAGAACGGATGATCATTATTATCCAATATCCGGTTCCATTGACCACAGGGGCAGGGAAAGGCAGCCTGTTAATGAAAATGAAATAATATCTGCAGGGGAAAAACTTGCAGATGCAGGCATCGATTATATAGGTGTCATAGGAAAATTTTCAACAAGAAATCCATCCCATGAAATTCTTATAAAAGAGATTTTAAAGGATAAATTTAAAAAAATATTCATGGGTCATCAGGTTTCAGGCAATCTGAATTTTCCAAGAAGAATTGCAACCACCCATCTCAATGCAGCAGTTTACAGTATGCACAAAAAATTTTTCAATGCAGTTGAAAAATCCTTAAAGGAAAAGGGGCTTCATGTTCCCATTCAGATTCTAAAGGCTGACGGAGGAACAATGAACCTTGAATCCTCCATGGAGTTTCCAGGCCAGACGATACTGTCCGGTCCTGCTGCAAGTGTAATGGGCTCCATTGCATATGCTCCGGAAAAAAAGGACACCGTTGTGCTTGATATCGGGGGAACCACAACGGATATTTCAATTTTTATAAATAAAGTTCCTTTGCTTGAACCCGTTGGAATACAAAGGGGAAAATATAAAAGCCTCATACGATCACTTAAAACTTATTCCAAAGGGCTTGGAGGCGACAGCAGCGTTAAGGTCGTTGATGGCAATCTAATTATAGGGCCGGAAAGAAAGGGCCCTGCAATGGCCTTTGGGGGGAAAGTTCCTACTCCCACCGATGCCATGGTTGTCCTTGGGATTATGGATCAGGGTGACAAGAAAATGGCCATGCAGGGAATAGATGCCATCGCAAAAGAGCTGGGGGTTTCTCCCATGGAATCTGCAAAAAACATTTTTCATCAGTCATGTTCCATGATTTTAACCGAAGCTTTTGAAATGGTTGATCGCATCAATCATAAACCGGTTTATACAGTGCATGAATTTTTGCAGGGTTATAAAATCAAACCTGAAAAGATCCTGCTGCTTGGAGGCCCTGCCAGGTATTGTGCAGAGGAAATTGAGGATCTTTCAGGTATTGAAACCAAGGTCGTACCATGTTCAAGTGTGGCAAACGCCATTGGAGCGGCCGCTGCAAGGACAACATGCGAAGTCTCTTTACTCGTTGATACGGAACAGGGATTTGCAGTTTCGCCAGAAGAGAATTTTAAGGCCTCGGTTCCAAAAGATTATTCTGAAGAGGATGTACGTAAAACAGCACTTTCACTGTTAAAAACAAAAGCCATTGAGTCAGGCTCTGATCCCGATAATATTGAAGTGGAAACCATTGAGTTTCAGAAATTTAATATTGTAAGAAATTTTGTTCCAAAGGGTAAAATTTTCAAGATAAAAATTCAGGTGATGCCGGGATTGATCAGTAGATTTCACAACATATGCGGGCAATCCAACGGGAAGGATACTATTAAGGGGGAGAAGAAAAAATAATGTTAAAAGCAAAAAACAGAACAGGTCTTGTATTTTTCCCCGCATTTGACTGGGCAATAGATCCAACTCACCCTGAAAGGGAGGAGAGACTTTTATACACTCAGGACCAGGTAACGGAGGAAGGGGTATTTGATATTGAAGGCATAGAAGAGTATAAGCCTGACCTCATAACTATTGATGATATCAGACGGGTTCACTTTTGTGTTCCCGATGAAGAAAGTGTTACAACAGAATCACACCTCATTGGTGCAGGAGGCGCCACTGCCATTGGAAGGGCTGTGATGAAAAAGGAGATAAAAAACGGTTTTGCCCTGGTACGTCCTCCTGGACACCATGCCATGCGCGTGGTACACGGCGGAAGGGGTTTCTGCCTTATAAACATGGAAGCTGTGATGGTGGAATATTTAAGGGATAATTTCAATGTAAAAAAAGTTGCCATTGTGGATACCGACTGTCACCACGGAGACGGCACCAATGATATTTACTGGCATGATCCCGATACTCTGTTTATATCTCTGCACCAGGACGGAAGGACACTTTATCCGGGTTCAGGGTTTCCCGAAGAGCTTGGAGGTCCAAATGCAAAAGGATCAAATATAAATATTCCTTTACCGCCCGGAACTGCAACGGAAGGATATCTGTACGTTGTGAGAAATACAGTGCTGCCGATACTTGAAGAATTCAAGCCCGATCTTATAGTCAATTCCGCAGGCCAAGACAACCACTATACAGATCCTTTGACAAACATGAAATTTTCAGCCCAGGGTTATGCAGAGCTTACAACACTTTTAAAACCTGACATTGCCGTGCTTGAAGGCGGGTATTCCATTGAGGGTGCGCTTCCCTATGTTAATCTTGGCATCATACTTGCCATGGCCGGAATAGATTACTCAAGGGTTGTTGAGCCCGATTATGATCCTGAAAAACTTAAACAGTCCGACTTTGTAACGGAAAAGATTAAAAAGGTCTCTGACCTTGTCAACCGGTACTTTGCACAGAGGCAGGAATTAAGGGAAAAAGCCGGGAAACACGGTGACATTCAGGAAAGGCACAGGGAAATTTTTTACGACACAGATAATATTTTTGAAAGACAGAAGGAAAGGGTGAGAATCTGCAGAGAGTGTTCCGGAACCGTTGTTATAGATTCATCAGCCTCTCCGGGGCTGCATGTTCTTGCAGTGCACATCCCCCGCAATGCATGCCATGACTGTATTGAAATCGGATATCAGGCCTTTGAAACAGCTGCAGGCAAAGAAAAATTTAAAAAAGTTTTTCTACAGGACAGGTCCAAAGGGATTTATAAAGTAAAATCAAGATAAGCTGTTTTTAAATTGAATTTTAAAATATTAGAGAAAAGAGCGGCAATTATTCAGGCCATAAGAAATTTTTTTATTTTAAACGGCTTTCTTGAAGTTGAAACTCCTTTAAGGATTCCTGCGCCTGTTCCCGAAGCTCATATCGATCTGTTTGAATCCGAAAAATGGTATCTTCAGTCATCCCCTGAAACATGCATGAAAAGGCTTGCCGCACACGGATTTGAAAAAATATTTCAGATTTGCAAGTGTTTCAGAAAAGATGAACGCAGTAACAGGCACTTGACAGAACTTACCATGCTTGAGTGGTATACAAAAGGCGATACTTATCTGAATCTGATGGAGCAGTGCCAGGAACTGATAAGGTATGTTGCAGAGGAACTGTATTCCGGTTCATCACCCTGTGCATCTCCTGCGCATGTTTCATCATCTTTTCAATCATCTGTGGTGAATTTTTCGAACAGGAGAACCGGTATTGAACCGGAAGTGAAACCTGAATCATCTATCTGCTACAACGGAAACATGATAGATCTTTCCGGGCCATGGCATAAAATGACAGTGGAACAGGCATTTTTTAGATATGCATCTGTTTCCATGGAAAAGGCTCTTTCCCATGATAAATTTGACTATATCATGGGCTTTGAGATTGAACCGAAATTGGGGATGCAGACACCGTCATTTATTTTTGATTATCCAAATTCCCTTGCAGCCCTTGCAAAATTAAAATTTGAAAACAGAAAATTTGCAGAGCGGTTTGAATTGTACATTTCTGGAATTGAGCTTGCCAATGGTTTTTCAGAGCTGACAGATCCCGTTGAGCAGAGAAAAAGATTCGAAAAAGAGCTTGCTATAAGAAAAAAAGCAGGGAAAAAAGTCACTCCCATGCCTGAAAATTTCTTAAATGACCTGAAATCTCTGCCTGAAACAGCAGGAATTGCCCTTGGTATTGACAGGCTTGTCATGCTTTTTACCGATTCTGCTTCCATTAATGATGTTGTGGCATTTATTCCTGAAGAACTGTAAAGTTTACAGCAATTCCCGGTCATGACGTTTCAACATTTATTTTTTTTTGACCTTCTTGCTTAATTATGGGTTCTGGCGCTAAAGGAATTACCTCCCTGAAATCCGGATGAACAATGGCTGCCCCTAACATCTGTTGGTAATATGTGATTTCGCCATTTTTTTTGAGGAAAAATAGCCCGTTCCATCCAAACTCAATAGATAACATTCCTGAAAGAAAACCATAGGCTCTAGGGCTTTGCCTCTTTGCAGTTCTCGAAAAATATTTTTTCACTAATGTCTCTAATTTTCTCTGATTTTATTTCAGAATCCGAATTTAATTGGAAAGAGAACCTCCATAAACCGATTTTTGACTATTTTTTATTAGCAAAACTTTACGAAAGAGAAAATTCAAAATGTCCTCTTTTCAGGCCTTAGTGGTGTAAGCGGGAACTGCTGTTGTTATTTTTTCCGCAGGTTTTGCTACAGACATGGGTGTAAGTGTAGAATTCAAATTAATGAGTGCAGCGTTGGTGGATTAAAATAAAATTTAGGTTGAAGGAGTCAACCAAAACGATTTAAACAAACCCCAATTGCGCAAAAGAAAAATTTTAAGAGGACCGGAGGTGGACAGGAGAAGCAAAAAAGGATTTCGGCTGAATTGCTGAAATCCTTTGGTGTCGATGGTGATCCCACCGGGAATTGAACCCGAGTTTCCGGCGTGAGAGGCCGACGTCCTAACCGCTAGACGATGGGACCATAAAAACTTGTATGCCTTTTATAATATATTCCCCATCTTGTCAATTATAATCAAAAATAAAAGTGGCATTTACTTAATCTGACTGGTATTATACCATGATTAAGTTAATTATTTGATGCCCGAGCCTGTACCTTAAATGAAACCGGAAATGTTTCATTTTTTTATAAGAAATAAAACGTAACCCATTACTTTTATTTAATAATTTGTCAGAATCTTTGATTCTTTGAGGCAAATCTGGGCAAATCCAGATCCGCCTCATGGCGGTTATACACAGTATTCTGCATGGGCAGTTGTTATGAACTTTATTTGAGAGGAAATTAAAATGGAAATCGTTAAATATACGGATATTGACCCCGTTGAATTTAATAATGAAGTTGCAATGGGTATAAAAGCGCGTGTTCTTATTGGAAAAAATGACGGGGCAAAAAATTTCTGCATGAGAATATTCAAAATAGCAGAGAATGGGTATACTCCCCGCCATACCCATGAATGGGAACATGAGATGTTTATCCATTCAGGAAAAGGAGTGGTGTTAAACGGAAAGGAGTGGAGGCCGGTTTCCCCTGGAACAGCCATTTTTATTCCGGGAAATGTGGAGCATCAGATTAAAAATGCAGGAACTTCGCCTTTGGTACTGCTCTGTATAATTCCATCGGGAGTTCCTGAATTATGATTTCCGTTAGATCCTGTGTATCAGAAGAAGGCAAATTTGTTTTTGGTATTCACAGGCCTTGCTTTAAAGTGGAGAATTTAAGGGAACACGATTATATTTCATGTCTTGGCGCAGCATCCGATGGAACCAGGGTGAATAATGATATCAACTTTCCCGATAAAAATATCGATGTCAAAAAAGCTGATATCATTTATGAAATACCCAATCCCTTTCCGTTCAGGGGCACTACTTATATTAATTCTGCATGGGCTGATAAAAATGCGGCTGCCCCTGAAAAAATATCCCTGCCGGTTAGGCAGAAAGTACACTTTACAGAAGATTTAAAACAATGGCTTAATAAAAAGGGATTAGACGGAAAAGATGCTGACGATTTCCTTGAAATTCTGCCGCAGCCCCTTCTTATTGCCCTTGCCGATACTTCAACAGATCCTGAAGAACTTGCTGCTCTTGCAAAAATCAGCTGTTCTTTTATATTTAACAAAAACAATAAAATACCCTGTGGACTTGTCTTTAAAAAGGATGAAAGAGGAGATCTGCATCATTCTCGGAACCAGACCTGAGATCATCAAGAT
>CAZLBE010000016.1:0-11165 GCA_964557635.1 uncultured Desulfobacterales bacterium | reverse complement strand
TCCGCCGCCGCCCATGCCACGGCCTCCGCCGCCACCACCTCTGCAGCCGCCCATGCCACGGCCACCGCCCATACCCATGCCTCCTCCGCCGCCCATACCGCGACCGCCGCCGCTCATGCCCATACCACGGCCTCCGCCACCCATACCCTGGCCTCTTCCGGCACCCATACCGCCAGTGGAAGCACCTGTTCCTGAGATACCAGCTTTTTCAGGCACTGTGGCTTCAGGTGAAGACTGCAATAATCCTTTTCTATAATTTTCAACTGAATTTTTTACAGTTCCGGTCTGTCCGGTAAAAACATCAATACCTGCTGCTGAGAAAACCTGCATTGCCTTGGGTCCGCAATTGCCTGTCAAAAGGGCTTTAACCCCTTTTGAAACCACAAAATTTGCAGAGGAAATACCTGCGCCGGTGTTCATGTCGATATTTTCGTTTTTAAATGCTTCAAAGCTCATATCATCTGTTTCAATAATAATAAAATATGCAGATCTTCCGAATCTAGGATCGATCTGTGAATCAAAGTCTTTACCTGTTGCGCTTGCTGCCACTTTCATTTTAAATCTCCTTTAATACTCTTTATTCAATGGTTTTAACCGATGCATATTCAGGTTCGTGCAACGGAATGATAATATCTGCCATTGTCTTTATTTTAACCATGATATCATAGGCTTCATAGACATTTACATGGGTGCCGGGCGGTATAACTTCCATTTCCATGGCCTTAATTTCCTTTGGAGGAAAAAAATTTTCCCTGATCACGCAAAATCCCGTTATAACAGCAGTCCCCGAAGGTGTATCTATAAATAAACTCAGTCCTCCATCGGTATGGACCGGCGTATTCATACATTTTATTCCAGGTACTATTTCTTTATCTTCTTTGATGATTTTGATCTGATTGTTCTCTTCCACATCTTCAATATAATCTTCAATGTACCTGAAATCTAAAGGGTGGGGACTGTGAATTCTTTTTAATTCTTTTTCATGAACATAAAAATCCGCATTAACACATTTGTAATCATTTTCACAGTGATCGTTGTGAAGATGGGTATGGATCACAATGTCAATATTTTCGGGCTTTAAGTCCCACATTGCAAGGCCCTGCTCAAAAGTATGGATTTTCCCGCCAATGGCTTTTTCCCTTGCATCTGAAATAACGGGCATCATCTCGCCTGTATCAACAAGAATATTTTTATCCCCTCCCTCAAGGTACCAGCAGTAAATGGGTATGGTATATTCAACCCCACTGCCGTGCTGATAGGTCATCATACTTTTATCAAAAACCTTTGTACCCATAACTATGGGATGAATTTTAAATGTGTTCATCTTGTTATTCCTTTTCCATCACAATGGAATCTCACAGGCCTTACATCAGAGTTAACAAGCTTAGCCTTATGGCCGTATTAATAAATAGAACGTAAAATTACTATGCCTATTTTATTATTTCTATATTTGTTGAGAGGCGACTGGGCAAATCCAGATCCGCCTCATGGCGGTTTCGGAGCCTTGAACCTTTGTGTCTTTGTGCAGGAATAATATGCTTCATTCATTTATCTTCTCTTTTACAATTCACAGAGTTTTGCCATTTTGTCTGCTATTTTGGTAAAAGCCTTTGTTACCGGAGAATCGGCATATTTTTCCTGATAGGAGACCCCTGTGTCACCGCATTTTACAACATTAGGATCGATGGGGATTTTACCAAGAAAATGCAGACCTGAAGCTGAAGCTGTTTTTTCTCCTCCGCCGGTTCCAAAAATATCAATGGTTTCACCGCATTTCGGACAGGTATAACCGCTCATATTCTCAACAAGACCGAACACTTCCATTTTTACAGTTTTACAAAAATCAATTGATTTTCTTACATCTGCCAGGGCAACTTCCTGGGGTGTAGTGACAATTATTGCTTTGGCATCATTGATCAACTGTGCAATTGTCAATGGCTCGTCACCTGTTCCCGGAGGTGAATCTATGAGGAGAAAATCCAATTCTCCCCAGTCAACATCTCCGATGAACTGCCTGATGGCACTGTGCTTCAGCGGGCCTCTCCAGATGATTGCCTTGTTCCTGTCCTGCATTAATGATTCTATGGAAACTGCACATAAATTTTCCGAATAGGGTATGGGGGCAATCTTATGGTCCTGACCTGCGCCTAACATACCTTTAAGACCAAGCATTCTTGGAATATCAGGACCATGCACATCAACATCCATTAAACCTACCTTGAAGCCTCTGCCTGCAAGGGCAATGGCAAGATTGGCAGCAACACTTGTTTTGCCGACACCGCCTTTCCCGCTCATGACCAAAAATTTATTTTTAATTTTAGTCAAAGCTTTTTTTGCAAGCTCATCGGGATCTGGTTTCGGCATTTCGCCTGCAATATTTGTCGTTTTTTGAGAATTTTTCATATTAATCCTTCCTGTTTTACCAGTGTCCATCGGTATTTGCCTCATCGGCAAATGTTACTTTTCCGTCTTTAAATGCCTGAACTGCTTCCTTTATTGTTCCTGTTACATTATTGGCAACTTTTACATTTGCGGCATTTAATGTTTTAAAAGCATTGGGGCCGCAGAACCCTGTCAGCAGAGCTTCTGCTTTTTTTCCCGCTACCATTGCTCCTGTCTGAATACCTGCTCCCTTAAATGAATTTACATTGACTGAATTGTCAACAGCCTCAAATTCAAAGGTCTCCGTATCAACGATAATTATATATGCTGCCCTTCCAAAACGGGGATCAACTTCTGAATCAAGATTATTTCCCTTTGATGTCACAGCTATTTTCATTTTTTATTCCTTTTTGTAAACGATTTTTTTTGTTTTTTTAATTTTGCGTTTCTTTTGATTCACCCTCCTTACATTGCGCCGCCGCCACCACCGCAAACCTGATCGCTCTGAATTTCAGGAAGCTTTCCTGCAATGAGATCTTCCACAACAGGTCTTATTTCAGGTCTTTGATCGTCATGATAAACATCAATACCAACCTGTTTGAATCCCATTAGCGGGCGCATTCCAATACCGCCTACTATAAGGGCTGTGACCTTGTTTTCAGCTAATAAGTTTACAGGTACCATGCATCCGCCCTGAACGTGTTCCTGATTCTGAAGCGTAGAAACATTTTTTATTCCGCCGTTTTCAACATCAATAAATGTAAATACATCACAATGTCCAAAATGTCCTGATCTCATTCCGTCAAGTCCGCCTTCACCATTTGAAGGAACTGCAATTCTTCCGTTTTCCATACTTTTAATTTTCCTTAATTTTCCTTGTTTGTTTTAAATTAAATGAATTTATATTCATACTACCACTTTCTTCCGGATTTTTTGAAAAACACTATTTATTCATAACGGGATTTTCCATAATTTTATTCCATATTCCCTTTATTACACGGCTTGCCTGGGAATTATGGTCATATTCAAAAATAGTTTTCCCTTGAATCATTGCTTTTGTAAAATCGGGATCAAAGGGAATATTGCCGACAACCTCAATGTTTTTGTCCATGGCTGTTTTTTCAATCGCATCTGTCTGATCATAATTCAGGTCATATTTATTGATGCAAACCATGGCAGGTACTTTGAAAAAAGCTGCAAGGTCTGCGACTCTTTCCATATCATGAAGCCCTGACACCGTGGGCTCTGCAACAATGAGAACGGCAGTTGCCTGACCAATGGATGCAATAACCGGACATCCTATTCCCGGAGGTCCGTCAGTTATGATAAGATCAAGCTTTTTTGCTTCTGCTATTTTTTTTGCTTCCTGTCTTACCAGCGCCACAAGTTTTCCGGAATTTTCTTCTGCAATGCCAAGCTTTGCATGGACCATGGGTCCGAAACGTGTATCGGAGATATACCACTCTCCACAGGTTTTTATGGGGAAATCAATGGCTTTTTCAGGACAGAGATCAACACATACTCCGCAGCCTTCACATTCAATTTCATCAACTTTAAAACCATCTTCCATGGTTTCTATTGCGTCGAATTTGCATAATTCATGACATAATCCGCACTGTGTACATTTGTTCTGATCTATTACAGCAATGCCGCCGCCCTTAAAATCAGTTCTCTGCTGAATATCAGGAGCAAGGAGCAGATGAAGATCTGCAGCGTCAACATCAGCATCACACATCACCATGTTTTCAGCAATGGATGCAAAGGCGGCAGAAACACTTGTTTTGCCTGTTCCGCCCTTCCCGCTTAAAACAATCAGTTCTTTCATCGTCATTAACTCCTCTGTTCAGCTAAGTTTTTGATTTCATTGTACAGATTCAAAAATTTTTCTTTCCACTCAGGCATTGCCCTGACTACAAGTTCACCCCTTGAATAGACTTCAGCTATTTTTCTGTCAAAGGGTATTTCCATCAAGATGGGCAGGTTTTCTTTTGCTGCATATTTTTTAACCTCATCATTGCCCATGCCTGCACGGTTTATAACAAGTCCGTGGGGAATATCAAGGATTTTAACCGCTTCAACGGCAAGTTTTAAGTCGTTGAGTCCAAAGGGAGTAGGTTCTGTAACAAGAAGAATGAAATCAGCGCCTTTCATTGAAGCAATAACGGGGCAGGATGTTCCGGGAGGAGCATCAACAATGTTTATAAAATCTTTTTTTTCGTAAGTTCTCACCTTCTTGATAATGGGAGGAGCCATAACTTCGCCCACCTTGAGACGTCCGCCTATAAAATTTATGAGGTCAAGACCGCCCCTTTCAATTTTTCCAAGTTCTCTGTCCATCTCAGACACCGCATTTTCAGGGCATACAGCAATACACCCTCCGCAGCTATGACAGAGTTCCGGAAAGGTGAGGACAGTTTCTCCCACAATGGCAATTGCGCCGAATCTGCATATTTCCATGCATTTTTTGCAATAGGTGCATTTATCTTCGTCAATAAGAGGAACAGGGGCAATAACCGGGATCTCTTCCTTAATTTCAGGTTTTAAAAAAAGATGGGAATTGGGTTCTTCAACATCGCAGTCAAGCAGTTGAACATTTTCTCCAAGAGAAAATGCAAGGTTTGTTGCAATCGTTGTTTTTCCTGTCCCACCTTTTCCGCTTGCAATACTGATAATCATCAGCTGGGTTCTCCTTAAAAATTATTTTTATGAAAGTCTATAACTGCCATGGGCAGATTTTTTATTCAAGTCAAGTTTAATTTCCGGTAAGGTTTAAAACTTTTTTTAAATACTCAATCAGGTCATCAGCTTCCTTTTTGCCGGGATTATGTGGAAGCTGCATTAAAACACCAAGCCCCTCGAATTCTTCATGAAAGTCTTTTGGTGACAGGGAGCTTACAGCAATGCAGTTCATCATGGCATTTATGGAAATAATCTCTTCAACAAGCTTTCGTCCTGTCATGTCAGCAAGTTTTTCATCGGTAATAACAAGATTAAATTTTTTATCTTTAATCATGGAAAGTGCTGCATTACCGGAGTCAGCCCAGTCAATATTCACATTGTTCTCTTTAAGAGTTTCTGCAAGTTCCGATAGATTGTTTCTATTTTCACATACCATTAAAGTGGAAATCATTTATTCAATTTCTCCTGTAACTGAGACTGATCAATTTCAATTTGTATGAATGTATAAAATTCAATTTGTATAAATTTATAAAAAAGATGAGCAGAACAATTTTATCCTGCCCATCCTAAAAGTTTTTTAATAAATATCAATCAGAAGAATTTTCGAGTTCGCTGATTCTTCTGTTGATTGCGTTAAGATTATTCTGCGCTGCATCGGCCTGGGCTTTCAGAATACTTAACTCTTCATCGGGATTTCCCTGATATTGTGCATAAAAGGGTGCCTGACTCCAGCCGTTGCCTCTGCCAAAGCCCCTTGCCATTCCCATGCCGTAACCATTCCCAAAGCCTCTGCCAAAACCGCGTCCCATACCCCTGTTAAAATTCATTTCATTTCCCAGTGGTTGTGATCTGTATCCTGAGCCGGCTGTGTTGCATAATCCTCTTCCTCCGCCTGTCATTGGGCCTGCTCCTGTTGGTCCTGTTCCATTAAGTCCTGGCATAATATCTACCTCCCTGTATATGGTATCAGTTGTAAGTTGTAAGTTATCAGTTATCAGTAAAAGTATATCGATATTAATCGATATCTTATTTAGAATCGAGGAGGAAACCCAAATCTTTAATATCTTGAAACTGTTTATACAAATCTGCACATAATTGTGAAGATTTCTTCCATACTTTCAAGTTATCAAATTTCAAAATAACCTCCAAGGCTGACAACTGATAACCGCGGCTTTACCGCTTTAGTTGATCCATGTTCTATTTGAAAAAATTTTAATAAATTTATAATATTTCATCTTTCATATTTCCTTATGGCCGGACAGTATAGACCAGCCATAAGGATAATTGTTTTTATCTTCCTTGTCCTCTGCCCTGTCCGCGTCCGGCACCTCTACCTTTGCCCTGTCCGCGTCCCTGGCCTTGTCCCTGACCTCTTCCCTGGCCCTGTCCCTGTCCACGGTTTCCGGTCGCACATCCACCCTGACCTCTTCCCGTTGCAGGTCCCTGTCCCTGGGGTCCTGTTCCATCTCCTCTTGGCATATTTCTCACCTCCTTTAATTGAGTATAATAAGCATTCTTTTTCCCTTGTCCATGGCAACCCCTGCATCCTGGCATTAAAAAAACCGGAATAATTGGTTTTTTTAGTGCAAAATTTTCAAGCACTTTGAATGCGTTGCCGGAAATAAAAGGAATAAATTCTATTTTACTTTCTGCAAGAATTGCTGCGGGTACTTCTGAAATTGCGCCACATATCAGGACTGAAATATTCATCTCTTCAAGTTTTTCTGTAAAACGTGATGAAATTTCAGGGTTAAACGATTCATAATATCTGTTAATTATCTGCATGTTTTCAATTTCTGCTATGAGAAGTGTGTGTGCAGAATCAAAAACAGGTGAAATTCTGTTTCCCCAAACTGTAATCGCAACTTTCATATCCGCGCTTCTTCCTGTGTTTATAACCGGTATGGCTCAAAGCAAAAAAGATAAGCTCAAACCATAACGAATTTTTTAATGCTTCTGTTTAAAAGTTATCAACAGAAGTTTTATAACTATAACATAAAGCAAAGTGTATGCCACGATTATATGTTTTTAATTGATATTAGAGTAATAGTTATTAATTTAAATAAGTTACATTTATTAAAAATTAAAAGTAGAATATAATAGCGGATACATAGTTGCATTATTGCAACAACTACAATTGCAATAATGCAATTGTATGACTGATTAGTGCACTTATCTGCATCATAATTTCATATGAACTAAAGCGAGCTATGCCCGCAACCCATGTGCCTGACTCAATTTCTTGTTTTTTATTACAGAAATTCAGGGGTAAGGCACTAAAACGTAAATCATTCCTTTTATTGATTTTACGTCTACGTTCCATTCTTTTATCAGAATTTTAGATTCTTTGAGGCAAATTCGGCAGTCAAAAAAAACTCGTATCAATAAACAAAATTATAAAAAGAAGCACAAAAATCCATCGCTTTCTTGTATTTTGTATTTTGTATCTTGTATCTTGTTTCTTGATACCGGATCTGCCTCATGCCCGTCAGTGAAAAATAACACCATATATTGATTCCAATCACTAAATCTGTTAGTAAGCGGGAATAAAATCAATACTATTAAAGATAAACATGCAGAATGATTTTTAATTTTGATTTCATATGCAGATTATCTGTATTGAATAATGACAGGTAAAACTGAATTAAAACATATTTTTTTATATTTGTTAAAAGCGGCTGGGTAAATCCAGCTCCGCCTCATGGCGGTTATAAAAATTCAATAGTAACAGGAGAAAAAAAATGGTTACTGCCAATCAGGCCAATCAGGACATTGATCAGCAATGTATCAATACAATAAGAACCCTTTCCATTGATGCCATACAAAAGGCAAACTCCGGGCATCCGGGTGCTCCCATGGGACTTGCACCTTCAGCATTTGTCCTCTGGAAATATTTTTTAAAACACAGTCCGAGAAATCCTGCCTGGATAGACAGGGACAGGTTTGTACTTTCCGGAGGCCATGCATCCATGCTTTTGTACAGCCTGCTCTATCTAAATGGCTATGGTGTTACATTAAATGATATTAAAAATTTCAGGCAGTGGGAAAGTAAAACCCCGGGACATCCTGAATATAAAGTTACCCCTGGGGTTGAAACCACAACAGGTCCTCTTGGACAGGGCTTTGCAAATGCCGTTGGAATGGCAATGGCTGAACGCCACCTTGCTGCAAGATTCAATAAAAAGGGAAAAGAGATTATTAACCATTTCACATATGTGATGTGCGGAGACGGCGATCTCATGGAAGGCGTTACATACGAGTCTGCCTCCCTTGCAGGCCATCTTGGTCTTGGCAGGCTCATATGTATTTATGATGATAATTCCATAACTATTGAAGGTGGAACGGATATATCTTTTACAGAGGATGTAAAGGGCAGATTTGAAGCCATGCAATGGCATGTTGTCACAGTGGATGATGGAAATGATATAACGAAAATCAAAGCTGCCATTGAAGAGGGCAGAAACGAGCAGGAAAAACCTACACTGATCAAGGTCAAAACCCATATAGCCTATGGCAGCCCTAATAAACAGGATTCTTCAAGCGCCCACGGCGCACCTCTTGGAGAAGAAGAGATTAAACTTGTTAAAAAATTCTATGGGGTTCCTGAAGATAAAAGTTTTTATGTTCCCGATGAAATACTTTTTGAATGCAGGAAAGCCTTTCCTGAAGGTGAAAAAAAAGAACAGGCCTGGCAGAATCTTTTCCATGAATATAAAGCCCAATTTCCTGAAGATGCAGATAAATTCGTTGATGCAATAAGTGGATTTCTCACAACAGGCTGGGATGCACAAATTCCTGAATTTTTGCCTTCAGATGATCCAATTGCAACAAGGGCTGCTTCAGGAAAAGTGTTAAACAGTATAGCAAAAAATCTTCCGGTACTCATGGGAGGATCGGCTGATCTTGCGCCTTCAAATAAAACTTTTCTTAATTTTGCAGAAGAATTTCAAAAAGGCAGCTATAACGGCAGAAATATAAGGTTTGGTGTTCGTGAACATGCCATGGGAGCTGTAATGTCAGGCATGTTTCTCCACAGCGGTATACGTCCCTATGGCGGAACTTTCCTGGTTTTTTCAGATTATATGAGGGGAGCAATACGTGTAGCGTCTATTATGGGGCTTCCCGTTATATATGTTTTTACCCATGACAGTGTTGCCGTTGGAGAAGACGGCCCCACACATCAGCCAATAGAGCAGATTGCATCTTTAAGAGCCATACCCGGCCTTAATGTCATACGGCCTGCCGATGCAAAGGAAACAGCCGATGCTTGGAAACAGGCTTTAATCAATACATCAGGGCCCACTGCCCTTATCCTGAGTCGTCAGAAACTTCCTGTACTTGAAAGAAAAGATACGGATGGGGAGCTGAAATACGGTGCATATATTCTGCAGAACACAAACTCCACACCTGACATTATTCTGATTGCTTCAGGCTCCGAAGTTCACATATGTATTAAAGCAGCTGATACATTAAAGGAAAAAGGCATCAATGCAAGGGTTGTCAGCATGCCGAGCTGGGAGCTTTTTGAGAAAGCTCCATCCTATTACCAGCGTAGAATTCTGCCGCCTGCCGTGAAAACACGCATTGCCGTTGAAGCAGGGATAAGAATGGGCTGGGAACGTTACGTGGGAAAAACTGACAGAGTCATTGGGATAAATGGATTTGGGGCATCTGCACCAGGAGCAAGAGTTCTTGCTGAATATGGATTTACTCCTGACGCCGTAGTGAAAAAAGCTATGGCAATACTGAATAAGCCAAAAGCATAAAATGTAAATATTCGGCTTATAATGTAAATGTTTGGAGAGTGCCTCATATTCGTCTATTTGGGACTGCGTAGCATACTAATGCTATGTGAGCAGGCCAAAATGGGCGAAGATGAGGTGCTGGCCGAATATTTACCATAAATTTTATTAATATTTACTGTATAGTAATATTTATCCGGACATTTAATACAAAATGCAATAATATGGTTTGTAACCATTTACAGTCAATTCGCGAACTGTAAGCGTTTACAGGGTGCTGCAGGTGCAGCGCCCTGTGAACGCATACATATAATATGAAATCAGATAAGCCCGGCTGCAATGGCTGTTATCCCTGCAAGCCAGCAATAAGGAGCAAAATAGTAAAGCCTGCCTGTTTTAACTATTTTAAGTAAAATTTTCAGAGCAGCAAGCCCGACTATAAAAGAGGTAAGTGTGCCATAAAAGGTTGCCGGATCAAAGGAAAAACCTGTCCCAATGAAATCTTTCAGGCTTAGTAGTTCAGCACCGAGTATTGCAGGTATGGATAAAAGAAAAGAGAATTTGGCGGCTGTTTCCCTGTCAATGCCTGCAAAGAGACCTGCTGTGATGGTTGAACCTGATCTTGAAATTCCGGGAATCACAGCTATTCCCTGACAAAGACCTATAAACAGGGCCTGTTTTAATCGAATTTTTTTTGTTCCTGTGTTGTTATCCTTAAATTTTTTAGTACTCCATAGAAAACTGCCCGTTACGATCAGCATAAATCCTACCAATGGTACAGATGAAAAAAATACAGTTGAATACTTCTGAATAACAAGCCCTATAACAGCCGTCGGAACCGAGCCGGCAATAATCATTGCAGCAAACATCAGATCCTTATCCTGTTCAACTACACTGCGCAGGTTTTTTTCATGCCTGATGTTCATAAAAAGCCTTACAATGGAAATAACCATGGCTTTTATTTCATTGAAAAAAATCACAAACACTGCAGCCAATGTTCCCATGTGCAGACTTATATCAAATGCAAGAGCCGGCTCCGTTATTCCAAAAAAATTTTGAAAAAGTACAAGATGCCCTGAACTGCTTACCGGTAAAAATTCTGCAAGTCCTTGAATTATGCCAAGCACTACTGCCTGATAGATTTCCATTTTATCTCCCACTACAATTATAAAATTTTATTTTTCTATCGCTAATTAAGTTAAAATTCAAGGTTTAAATGTGAATCCGGATATTTGCCATAAGTATTTTGTCTGCCTCTTCAGCGGTAAGTCTCCTGGTAGTTCAGGAAGCACCAACCCGTATATTTACGTAAATTTCTTGATGTTCCCAGGGAAATCGGTAATCCTTTTATAAGAAATAGAA
>CAZLBE010000015.1:0-11642 GCA_964557635.1 uncultured Desulfobacterales bacterium | reverse complement strand
GTAAGTCGTAATGCCTTTAATTAGGGCATATCGTAAAAATAACATTACCATTTTTTCCATAGAAAATGGAAGGGAAAAAAGCCGTAAAATTGATTTTCTTAAATGTAAAAAATATGCCAACCCCTTGATAGTTAAGGGAATTTTCGTTTTCGGTCAGGCACTACTTAAGAATCCTAATCTTGAAATAATTCCTATTCAAATGCGTCTTGTCAAATATCATATAGATGACAATACATATTGTCTGGGGACAACACTTATTGACAAAAAACGATACAACAACATACAGGATTTTATTGATATATATCATGCACGATGGGGTGTGGAAGAACTTTATAAGGTCAGTAAACAGAAGCGAATGCCATTGACTGCACTGCAGGGTATTTAAAATCTGAATTTTTATTATTTTTTTCTTGACATGGAAACTATAATATGGCTAATACATGGCTATGAAATAGATACGAAAGATACAATATCAGGCTACATTAAGGAAAAAGGAGCTAAAAAATATTTAAGCTTTTTACAACCTGCCGATTGAAAAGCAGCTCAACCGCCGGGTATCTGAAAATAAGGAGGAAAATATCGTAATGAAAGAAAAAATTTATTTTAACTTTCAGGGCCCATGGTCAGATGCTTCAACAGAACTTTTGTGCTCTGATACGGGAAGCTGGCGAACAAAAAGGCCTGTACTTGATGAAGAAAAATGCATTCTATGCGGTTTCTGCGCCATGTACTGTCCCATCCAGTGTATTGAAATGAAAGATGATTTTTTTGATACCGACCTTCATTTCTGCAAGGGATGCGGAGTGTGTGCAAAAGAATGTCCAAAAAAAGCCATTTCCATGGTTCCGGAGGGAGAATTTAAATGAACATGAATTCGGAAAAATCTGAACTTAAAGTTATAACGGGAAACGGTGCGGCAGCCATCAGCGCTGTGCTCTGCCGTCCCGATGTTGTTGCTGCATATCCCATCACCCCCCAGACAGAAATAATTGAAAAATTATCCCATTACCATGCAACTGGCAGGCTTGACGCTGAAATGGTCAACGTTGACGGTGAAAATTCCGCCATGAATACAGTTACGGCAGCTTCTGCAGCAGGGGCAAGGGTTTTTACTGCAACGTCCTCCTGGGGCCTGGTTTTTATGTATGATGCAATTCTTGCAGCATCAGGGGCAAGAGTTCCTGTTGTAATGGTCAATGTAAACAGGGAACCTCCCGGAATTATTGCAGTTTCTGCAGGTCAGCAGGATATGATAAGCATCAGGGACTGCGGGTGGATATTTCTCATTGCCGAAGACAGCCAGGAGATTCTTGATCTTGTGATAATGGCCTATCGTCTTGCAGAAGATTACGATATTCAGGTGCCTGTCATGGTTCACTATGACGGGTTTTATCTTTCCTATATGGCTGAGCGGGTTGAAGTGCCATCACAGAAAAGCGTTGATGATTTTCTTGCTGTTTTAAAAACCCAGCCGGAAAGGACAAAACTTGTTCCCGGACAGAAAATAGGCTGTGGTGCCCACGGTATTCTTGGAGGTTATGTGGAATTAAGACATAAGCACTGTGCGGCAATGGAAAGGGCAAAGGATAAATTTGAAGAAATCAGCATTGATTTTGAAAAACAGTTTAACAGAAGCTATGGCGGGCAGATAGAAGAGTACAGGCTTGATGATGCAGACATTGTTCTTGTTGCATCGGGCAGCATGTGCGGTACCATAAAAACCGTTATTGACGAACAAAGGGAAAAAGGACTTAAAATAGGGCTTTTAAGGATCAGGATGTTTCGCCCCTTTCCAAGCGAGAAAATAATTAAAGCCCTTAAAGGTAAAAAATGCGCAGGCGTGGTGGATCGCAGCATATGTTTCGGATTTAAGCCGGGCCCCATGTGTGTGGAATTGAAATCCTTTTCAAAGGAACTTGGGGATTTGAAAATTTTAAGTTTTATTGACGGTATTGCAAATACAGACATTACAAAAATAAATGTGGAAAAAATGATATCCATGACAATTGCAGGTGCAAAGGGAGAAAATGTTCCGGAAGTTACATGGATCTCATATGACAAAGCCTTAAAGGAGAGCTGATATGGCTGATAAGAAAAAGAAAAGACTTTCAAAGGTTTTTGATTATTTAAAGCATGAAGATCCCTTTGCCAAGGGTGTATCATTCTGCGCAGGATGCCCTCTGGAACGATTGGTCAGATTTGTCCCCCAGGTTATGGGAAATGATATTGTGATCACTGGAACCCCTTCATGTTCAGCTCCGGTGCTCCTCGGCCAGAACGGAAAATCATGGCATAAACTGTCATACTACGGAACTTTAATGACCGGTGCCGCATCCAATGCAACAGGACTTGCAAGGTATTATAAAAGAGCGGGGATTGACACCACCGTTGTCTGCTTTAACGGAGACGGGACTGCAGCTGATATAGGCTTTGGTAATCTTTCGGGAGCTGCAGAGAGAAATGAGCCCTTTGTATATATCTGCTATGACAATGAAGGATATATGAATACAGGGATACAGAAGAGCAGTACAACACCGTTCGGGGCAAAAACAACTACAACTCCTGTCGGGTCCAATGAAAGGGGAAAAAATTTAAGAAGAAAAAATTTGGGGCTTTTGATTGCCATGCACAAAATTCCCTATGCTGCCACGGCAACTTTAAGCAACCTTGAGGACCTTGCAAAAAAACTGCTCAAGGCAAAGGAGATCAGTAAGAAGGGGTTCTGCTTTTTACATATTTTTTCTCCCTGTCCCACTGGCTGGGGGATGCCTACGGATATGGGTATTGAGGTGTGCAGAAAAGCAGTGCAGACAAATTATTTTCCGCTGTGGGAAGCTGAAAACGGAAAATTTTCTTTTACAAAGGAAGTTAAAAAGCCAAAACCCATAAAAGAATATGTAAAACTTGTCAAAAAATTCAGCCATCTCACTGACGCAGAAATTGAAGTGCTGCAGAAAGATGTTGATTATGAGTATGCCGTGTTAAAGCAGCTTAGTTTATTGGAGCAGGAGTGTCCTTTACCGGATTGATGATATAAACCGTCATGAGGCGGATCTGGTTTTGCCCGGATCTGCCTCTCAACAAAGTATGGGCCAAAGGCGCGTATGCCAAAACCCGCTCTGATTTTAGGAGTTTTACTTATAAAAAAATAAGGAAGGTAATTATATGATTGAGGTTAGATTTCACGGAAGAGGAGGACAGGGCGCTGTAACAGCTTCCCGGATTCTTGCAAATGCCTTTGTAAGAAAAGGAAAATACGGTGCGAGTTTTCCAATGTTTGGCTTTGAACGAAGGGGGGCTCCGGTTACGGCGTTCGGACGCTTCAGCGATACTCCGGTTCGGGAAAAGACCCAGATTTATAATCCGGATATTCTCGTGGTTCTCGATCCTGCACAAAGACAGTCTCCAACAGTGTTTAAAGGGCTTGTTCCAGAGGGTGTCATGGTGCTCAACGACGATGAAAAACCCCTTGAACATCCAGATAAAAATCTTGCAAAAGCCGGTATTGTGGATGCAGACAAGATTGCAATTGAAGAAATAGGTTTTGCAATGCCAAATACATGCATTATAGGCGCTTTTGCTGCAACAACAGGACTTATAGAACTTGAGCCCGTGCTTGAAAGCCTTCCAGATTATTTTGAAGGGAAAAAGCTTGAGGCTAATATAAGATGTGCAAAAAGAGGGTTTGAAGAAGTTGAAGTCTTTAATTTCGTATGAACCATTGTAACAACAAGAGACAGAAAAAATATTTTACTGTTAATTAAAGGAGCTGTTATGCCAAGATGGGGAATGGTTATTGACGTTAAGAGGTGTATAGCCTGCTGGGGCTGTACCGTTGCATGTAAAGAGGAACATTTTCTACCTCCCGGTGTTTTCTGGAACAGATTACTCATTGGGGAAACAGGAAAATTTCCAACAAGCAGCAAATTGGTTTATCCTGTAATGTGCAACCACTGCGCAGAGCCTGCATGTGTTGAAGCATGCCCGACCGGAGCGTCTTATAAAAGGGAAGACGGGATTGTAATGGTGGATTATGACAAATGCGTGGGATGCCGTGCATGCCTTATCAGCTGTCCTTATCAGCAGAGGACCTATTTTGATGAGGAAAAAAAGAACGCTGAATATTTTCCGGGCCAGGGAAAAACCGAATTTGAACTCATCGGTGAAAAACTGTATCCATTTCAGGAGGGCACTGTAATGAAATGTAATTTCTGTGCCGAAAGAATCGATGCCGGCATGGAAAAGGGTTTAACCCCCGGTGTTGACGATGAGGCCACACCGGCATGTGTTGTTGCTTGTCCTGTTGGAGCAAGGATATTCGGGGACCTTGATGATTCTGAAAGTGAAGTGTCAAAGCTTATCATGGAAAACAAGGGAAAACAGTTACACCCGGAATTCGGCACTGAACCTTCGGTTTATTATATTGACTAACATTCATGGTCCAAGGGAAGGCTTTGTTTATCTTTAAAAATTTTATCGTATATCAAAATTATTTTTTTTACAAAAAATTATTTTTGTAAAATATAATTCAGATTTCAGATAATTGACGATTTATCGGATAAGTTTGTGGATAAGCAATGTATCCTTTTTAAAATAAGGGGGCGTTATGACCTATAAGACAGATGAGATATGGGAAGATAAATGGATCAACACCACCTGTGGTGTCTGCTATTGCGGGTGTGCCTGCAAGGTGCGTGTTGTAAACGGGATGCCTGTTAAAATTGAAGGTATCAAGGAAAGCACCATGGGAGGGACAGGCTCAGGTCTCTGCGGCAAAGGCGCTGCAGGACTGATGTATTACTATGATCCCAATCGTATTAAAAAACCTTTAAGAAGAACCAATCCTGAAAAAGGAATAGGGGTTGATCCAAAGTGGAAGGAGATCTCCTGGGAAGAGGCTTTGACTGAAATCTCTGACAGGATGAAAAAAATCATGGAGGATGACCCGTATAAGATCATTTTCACCAACCAGACCATGCGGGCAAGTGACGGACCTCACAACCATCCCTATTTTTACGCCAAGGCGTTTGGTGTGGAAGGCAACGGAAATTTTATAATCGGCGGCGGAAGTCTGCACTGTGGGAATGCAGCCCATATGTTAGGTGGTCTTATCCATGGTGCATGGTCAATAGCTCCTGACTGGAGATATACACAGTTTGTACTGAAATGGGGTTCAAGCAAGGGAACAGGTTCAGGTCATTCAGCCATGACAAATGCAAGGCTTCGCGCCGATGCGGTAAGGCGGGGTATAAAAGAGGTTGTTTTTGATCCCATGGGAAATTTTGCAGGGGGCAAGGCCACCCAGTGGGTGCCAATACTTCCCGGAACGGATACTGCCGTGGCGCTTGCCATGGCAAACTATATTTTAAACACCATGAAACAATTTGATGCCCTTTACATCAAAGCAAAGACAAATCTTGTGTATCTCATCAGAGAAGACGGAACATTTATCAGGGATGAAGAGACAAAAAAGCCGTTTGTTTACGATAAAAAGGCTGAAGAAATCAAGATTTTTGATGATCCTTCCATTGCATATGAAGACTTTTCAATTGATGGAGAGTACGACTATAATGGAGAGAAGGTCAGACCATGCTTCATGGCTCTTAAAGAGCATCTGAAGAAATTTAGTCCCCAGTGGGCCTCGGAGATAAGTACGGTTCCCGTTGCAACGATTATTGATATTGCAAAAAACTGGGTTGAAAATGCCCATATCGGAAGTACAATCACAATAGAGGGACAGACATTCCCCTTCAGACCCGTCGCTTCAGTTACATTCAGGGGAGCACAGGGGCACTCCAATGGAATCCATCAGGTGGCATCCATTGATCTTTTAAGCCAGCTTGTTGGTGCGGAAGATGTTCCCGGCGGAACCCTTGGATGGCCTTCCATCAGACGGAAATATCCGGGTGGACAATATGAACGTGTATCAAGGGTTGGTCCGGACGGAGTTCTTATTCCTTCTGTATTTTATTCCCATATGCCATGGCCGCCCCATACACCGAAGATCCCATGCAGAAGTACCGGTTGTGTGGACTTCTGGACACATTCAACCCTTTCCCATATCCCCTATGTTAAGGAAAGGGATATTATCCATGAAAAGCTTGGCATGAAAGCAAAACCTGAAATGGTATTCGGAATTGCAGCAAATTTTATTATCAGTCAGGCCGACTGGAGCGCTGCTGTGGATTATTTCAAGGATATGTTTGTAGTGCAGATGGATCTGTGGTCAAACGAGACTGACGAAGCAGTGGGTGATATTATCCTTCCCGATGTCAGTTACCTTGAAAAAGACTGCTGGAGCAGTGAAATAGATGCATTCTTCTTTTCAGGAAGCCCATCCTATGAAGATTGGTTTGTTCATATGCAGCAATGCGTTGCAAAGCCCGTTGGAGAGAGCAGATTTTTCATGGATGTTTACATCGATGTTGCCCACAGGGTGGGAGTTCTTGATAAATTCAACGAAAGTCTCAACGACTACTACAGCATTGAAGATGAAGACCTTAAAATAAAACCCGGTGAGTATCTCAACTGGAGCCAGATCGGGGAAAGGGTTATGAAGTGGGTCTATGGCAAGGACAAGGAAAAAGTTGAACAAAAGGGATATGCGACCTGGCATAAACCACTTGAAGATGTTTACTGGAGATGGAAAGTTCCTTCAAGATGCCCCGTTTACATGGAGTTTCTCATTCACGACAGAAGGGCCGTAGAACAAATTATGGAGGATGTTGATTTCGGGCTCGAACTTGATACACCTCAGTACACACCGCTTCCCGACTGGTTCTGGCCTGCATCCTACAAAGAGCTTGACGATGAATTTGATTTGATTGCATTTTCATACAGGGATATTCTCCATACCAATAACACCACATTCCAGAATCCAATGATTGACGAAATAAGCAAGAGATGCCCGTACACTTTCACTGTCACCATGAATTCAGGTCTTGCAGAAAAGAAAGGCATGAAAGACGGGGATGTTGTCTGGATGGAAAACAAGTACAATATCAAGGAAAAAGGTGTTATTAAAACCATGGAAGCCCAGCATCCAAAGGTTATCGGGATTGCAGGACAGGGCGGATTATGGGCCAAGGGCAGACCCATTGCAAAGGGTAAGGGAAGTAATTTCTGTAAGCTTCTTCCCTCATATCTAAGACATTATGATCCTATTACAGGGAATATCGAAACATCGGTTGCTGTAAAAGTCTATAAAGCATAAATTAAGGAGGATTTACAAATGAAAGAAAAAATTGTTGATTTTATTAAAGGGCTTGCTCCTCCGTCCGGCACTGGCTTAAGGCCCTACGAGTGGATGATCAAGGCCACACCCCAGAAGGAATGGATCGATAAACAGGGGATATTTCTCCTCCTTGCCTTTTTCTTTTCTGAAATAGGGGCGGGTATCTATTTTATTTCCCTATTTTTCCATTATAAAGCAGGACTTGCCCTTGGATGGTTTGTCACCCTTGTGCTTGGCGGGCTTATCCATATTTTTTATCTTGGAAATCCAAAAAGATCATGGCGCATGTTTTTAAAACCCGGAAACTCAGAACTCTCCCGCGGGTTATGGATAATCATAGTATTTGCCCTGCTGGGTTTCATTCAGATTATCAAGGGCGGGTTCAATCCGGTATTTAACACTATAATGGGTATTCTTTGTATTCTCATTATCATGCACGGATTTTCCACAATGAATGTTATAAGGGCGCTTCCGGCCTGGAGTTCCACCATGGTACTTCCCCTGTCATTGATTTCAGGCGTATGGGTTGGAAGTCAGGTGCTTCAATTTATTTTTGCCATATCAGAGCCCAAAGCAGCTGGTGTTCTTGAAATTTGGTCTGAGTTATTTTTGTTTATTTATATTGCCACCATTGCCCTGTATTTATGGGGGACTTTTCACAGTTCGGAAACTGCACAGTTTTCCGTTAACCGTCTGTTGAAAGGAGATATTTCAAAGGGATTTTATGCAGGGGTACTTGCAATGGGCATTTTTCTTCCACTTGTTATCACCCTTATCATGTGGGGAGGAAGCGTCAATATTTTTCTTATTTTTCTACGTCTCGTATTTGTATTTATCGGAGATCTGGCATTGCGCTACGCCATTATGAAGTCTGCAGTTTATACTCCTTTACTATGAGTAAGATGGCAGGGCTTTAAATAGCTCGTTGTTGTAAACTCCCGTAGGGGCGGATTTTATATCCGCCCGTAAAACAGGTTGTATGCAAAAGTTTCAAACCCCTGTGTTGCAATGCAAATATGGAGTCAGGCTGGATTTAAGCCTGACTCCAGACAATCCGGACCGGCCCCGTGGCAGTAAAAAAAGTCTTGACTAATATTAAAAAAAGTCTTGACTAATAGTTAATATATAAATACATAATAGCTATTAGACTAAAAATAAAATTGTAATCTCTGCAGTCTGATTCAGGCTGCTTGATGATTTTTTTATTTTTTAAGATTAAGGATGTTTCTATGGCAGAAGATAAAAAAGAAATGGTAAACCTTAAAAGACCGGAATCCGCTGCACAATTCAAAGTGAAATTTGAGGTGTATGGAGAGGAAATGATCGAAAAGGAAGTAAAATCCAGCGGTAACAGCGGAAGAATCTATCTTCCTCCCAACTGGGTTGGGCATACAGTCAAAATCATAAAAATAGATTAAACTCTGTTCCGAATCAAGGGCAGTCTATATGGTAACATGATTTGGGTGTGTTCAAAAAGATACAAAAAGATGAGCGGCATTTTCCTTTTAGAAAAGTCAGGGGGGAGTTTTGGAAAAAGAAGTAAAAATAAGAAGAATAACTCTAAATGATACTGAGGATATTCAAAGGATAACCAGGGCTATTTCAGGAGATACTTCTGATATAGATTTTGGCAAAGTTATTAATCACAACTATGGAAATGAAGAAAGTAAAATAAGTATCGCAGCTGAAATTAACGGCCGGGTTGCAGGCTTCATGATAAGCAATATCCTCTATGCGGGTTTTGGCCTTGACAGGAGCGCCTGGATCATGACTCTCGGTGTTGATCCTGATTTCATGGGCCAGGGCATAGGCAAAAAAATGGCTGAAGAAATATTTGAAATATACAAAAAAAGAGGTATTAAAAACATTTATTCATCTGTAATGTGGGATTCCATAGATCTTTTATCATTTTTCAAAACGCTGGGGTTTGAGAGAAGCAATTTCATAAATCTGCGTAAAAAAATTTAACCAATAGAAAAATTAAATATTTATAACGGCCATGAGGCCGATTTGGATTGGTCCAGATTAGCCTTAAATAACCAAAGGTTCTGGCAAAAAAGAAAATAAATATAATAACTTATATTCTATTTCTTATAAAATTGGCTTATGGAGGAAAAATGGCAGATTCATCTGATAGAAATGCATCAAAAAAAAGCATAAAGGGAAGGACAACGGGACAGTTCAGATGCCTGTACTGTTTTAAACGTGTTAAACCTTCAAAAGGGGCAGAACAATTTATCTGCCCGCATTGCGGCTATGCATGGAGAATATCATGGGTTAATCCTGATGAGCCCCGTATCCGGGGGCCGGTATGGGAGACAAATGAGAGATTGAGCCGGGAAGAAACGGAAAAACAGGGAGGTGCATGAAATGTCCATGAATAGAAAAATTGCGTATATTGATTTAACCACAAAAGAAATAAAAATTGAACCGATTCCGGAAAAAATAAGAAGGCTGTACCTTGGCGGCAGGGGACTTGACATGTACCTTCTGTACAATCACGTCCCGAAAAATGCAGATCCGCTTGGCCCGGAAAATGTTGCCCTTATCAGTGCAGGTCCACTTGTGGGCACCCTTGCATCTGCATCATCCAGAACCCATGTTGCTGCTAAATCACCCCTGACCGGATTTGTAGGTTCAGCCAATGTTGGCGGTTTTTTCGGTCCTGAAATGCGCTTGGCTGGCTTTGATAACCTTGTCATCAAGGGAAAGTCTGAAAAACCGGTTTATCTTTTCCTTAACAACGGAAAAATAGAGATCAGGGATGCCGCACATATTTGGGGAAAAGATACATGTCTTACTCAGACCATGATCCAGGAAGAGCTCAATGACATGGATATAAAATCCCTTTGCATAGGAGTATCCGGAGAAAAACTTGTAAGATACGCCTGTGTGAGAACGTCTGTTAAAAATGCAGCAGGAAGAACAGGCATGGGAGCTGTTTGGGGTTCAAAGAATTTAAAGGCCATTGCAGCAAAGGGCACAATGGATATCAATATCGCCCATCCCATGGATGCCCTTGAGTACAACAAGGAGATTATAAACCAGGTTGTATCTGCAAAGGTGTCAAAAACAATGCAGAAACTTGGAACACCTTTTATCTGGGGTGTTACAAATTCAACAGGCCTTGTAAGAACAAGAAATTTTCAGGCAAATCAGTTATTAGATGCCGATGATATAGAGCCTGAATCCATAGAGGAAGATCTCATCGGAAGTGCAGGCTGTTTTGGATGCCAGGTCCACTGCAGGGGAAAGTATATAATTAAGGAAGGGGATTACAAGGGCACCTACGATGAAGGGCCTGAATACACTTCCCTTGGAGCCTTTGGCGCAGAGGTCGGCTGCCGCAGCAAAACAACGGTTTTAACGGGTAATCACCTTGTTGATTACTACGGGATTGATAACCTTGAAGCGGGCAGCATGATCGCCTGGGCCATGGAATTGTACGAAAAGGGAATTATAACAAAAGAGGATACAGGCGGCCTGGATCTAACATGGGGCAATGATGAAGCAGTGATAAAACTCATCCATATGATAGCAAACCGTGAGGGTATCGGAGATATCCTTGCAGAGGGCCCCATCCGTGCTGCAAAAATCATTGGAAAAAATTCAATTAAATACCAGGTACATGTCAAGGGGATGAGCAACCTTCATTCAGATGAACGTCCTACCCCGGCCCTTGCATTAAATATTGCGGTTTCTTCAAGGGGATCGGATCATTTAAGGGGACGGCCCGCCATAGACCTTTATCATCTTCCGGAAGAATTTTTGCGTAAAAGATATGGGAGTCCGGTTCCATACGATGGACCTCTTACATCGGATTTCAGAGATTATGAGGGCAAGCCCTGGGAAGTGCTGTGGCAGGAGATCTGCTATGAGGCAGTTGACTGTCTTGGCATCTGCAAATACCATACTGTTTTCTTAGGTCCCAACATGCCGGCCTTTGATGAATGGGCCAAACTGATCTATCTTAATACCGGCATGGAGTTTACCCCGCGGGAGATCTGGGATGTTGCAGACCGTGCCTATACCATGGAGAGGCTTTTTAATATCAGGGAAGGGCTTGACAGATCACAGGACAACCTTGTTGACCGTTATTTTGATGCACCGGTTCCTCTGGGTCTTCCCATTGTAAGGGGAAGATGCATTGATAGGGATAAATTTTCATTGATGCTTGATGAATACTATCAGCTGCACGGCTGGGATAAAGATGGTGTTCCAATGGAAGAAACCCTGGCAAAACTTGGCCTTGATAATGAACCTTCAAATCTGCTTTAAAGATTAAATTTTTAAGGATCGAAATAATCTAAAGCGAGCTATGCCCGCAACCCATGTGCCTGACTCAATTTCTTATTTTTTATTACAGAAATTCAGGGGTAAGGCAATAAACCTGTTGTGTTTATGCCTG
>CAZLBE010000014.1:0-11668 GCA_964557635.1 uncultured Desulfobacterales bacterium | reverse complement strand
ATTGCCATAGCGTACCGTTATCTTCCGGTATTTCCCCAGGAGCAGGAGTTGTATCATAAATAACAGCTTATGGATTTAACCTGAAACTGCAATTGTTTGTTTTTAAGGCGTGATGACAGGTGCCTAATAGAACTATGTACCTGTTATCACAACAAAAAAATGGGCAAAAGGGCAAGCAGGATGCGTAGATTATTTTTTGGAAGTTCCCTAAGTAAAAAAGAAAATTGTTTTTTGATTAAAGGAGATTGATTATGTTTCCATTTAGTTTTGAATGGGGATGGGATATGGGGCACTATGTTTTTTTTGGTGCCATGTGGTACGCCGTCTCAATTATAGGACTTGGTATGACGTATTGTATACTCAAGTCAATTGTAGATACAGTCCATGATGACAGTACTGAAAAGTGAAATTTGATAACCGCGATGATGCAGATCTGGGTTTGCCCAGATTACCTCAGGGAATCGAAAATTCTGACAAAAAAATGGGTCGTAGACGCGTAGCCAATAGGCGTAGTAATTTACGCACTATTTTTTAAAAAAAGAATATAAAAGAGGGTATTCCAAATGCAGCTTATGCATTTTTGAAATACCCTTCCAGATTCGCCTCATGGCGGTTAGTATGGAGTTGTCCATATTTTTATGGCAAAATTAAAAAAATTTTAGACTTGGAATTGTTTTACAAGTTCATCCACCTGTTTTGCTTTCTGTGCCACATTATCGGTATTTTTCCGGATTACATTACTTTGTTCAAACATATTTTTTGCCTGCTTATTTGTCGTGCTGGAATTTTCTGCCATCTCATTTACGATTGTTGTGGTTTCAGCAACATTTCTGTTTACTTCCTGCACTCCACTGGAAGCCTGGGCAATATTGTCTGCAATTTCCCTTGTGGTTGCAGACTGTTCTTCAATTGCAGATGCAATGGCTGTCACAGATTCATTGACTTTGTCAATGATTGTGGCTGTACTTTGAATATCATTAACTGTTTTTGCCGTTGACTGCTGAATTAAATTGATTTTTGTCTTTATTTCAGAAGTAGCACCTGCTGTCTGAACAGCAAGCTCCTTTATCTCATTTGCCACAACGGCAAATCCTTTGCCTGCTTCTCCTGCCCTTGCAGCCTCAATGGTGGCATTTAGAGCAAGAAGATTTGTCTGTTCTGAAATTTCATCGATAACGTCGGTGACCTTGCCTATTTCCTGAACGGACACGCCAAGGTCCGTAACTGCATGGGATGCACTCTGCATCTGCACTGCGGCTTTGGATGAGATCGAATTTGCGGCAGCACTGTTCTGGCCGATTTCATTAATCGTTGCGGTCATCTCTTCTGCTGCTGTTGCAACTGTGGATAGATTTGTGCTTGACTGTTCCATGGCCGCTGCAATTGAACCGATGTTTTGATTCACCGATTCAGATGAAGCAGCAATATTTTTACTTTCATTTGATACATTTTCAGCACCCTGGGTCATCTGAATGGCCAATTGTCCGAGATCTGTTGAGGAAGAATCAACAATTGAAATACTTTCTGTTATTTTTCGTATGATCTGCTGGAGTTTCTCCATGAAAATATTAAACCAGCCTGCAAGTTCACCAAGTTCATCCTTTGATTTGACTTCAAGACGTCTTGTCAGATCTCCTTCTCCTTCAGCAATATCTCTCAGTCCATCCACAACATTGTTTACAATGCGTACAAAGGAAGCTGCAAGCCAGTAAATAAAAGGAATGACAATTATAAGACATGCCAGGAAAACGCCCAAAAGCATCATTGTTAATTGTCGGGTGTTGGCCATGGCAGTTGTTTTTGATGCATTTTCGCTTACCCACCCCGATAATTTATCACCATCAAATAAAGGCATTGCTTCCTGAAAATATCCTTGATCTCCAATTGTTATATCATTGATGGATGGTTTACCCTTTTTAACCGATTGAAACTTTTTTGGAATGATGATCTGATCATAACCAGTTAAAGTGCCTGCAATTTTATGACCTGAAGCAGAGAAAAGATTAATATCCAGGCCGGATAGATGTGCCATACGTTTTGTAAATGAATTTCCAAGTCGTTGATAGACGATAATTTTTCCGCATACAATTTTTTCCATTGTTTTGGTTTTTGAATTGTATTGGTTTGAAAAGACAGGAATTATTGTTTTTATGCAGATGGTCTTATTTACCTCGCTAAAAGACACAATTTTTTTACTTGATGCCGGGTTTTCTACCTGTTCTGAAAGATAGGGCAATGGTTTTTCACTTCCCTGTTTCCGCTTTGCCTTAACAAATAGATCTCCCTCCTTTATTTTGCTGTAAAAATATTTATCTCCCTTTGTATGAAACACATATCCGCTTAAGAGATTTTTTTCGGAGACGCTTTCGCTATAGGCAAGAAGTTTTCCGTCTTTTGTATAAACAGAAATCTGCCACAACCCGCTTCTTGCAATTAAATTACTTAAACTCTGGGTAACTTCAATACAGGAACTAAGGGTAAACTCAGCATTGCCCTGTTTCATAAAATCATAGATAAATTTTACTTTACTTCCTATTCCGTCTGTTTTTGCCATGAACAACACATCCGAGAGCTGTTTGTGTTTCAGCTGGTTTAAAGCATCATGAACTATATTCATGGTATTATTCAAATTTTTGTGAGCTGTTGCCCTGTTTTGTTTCTGAGCAAGGAAACTTACAACAACGGTAGAGCAGATCATGATAAAAAGAACAATAACAAGGGCTGTGATGATTAATTTTAATTTAAGCTTCATTTTTTCTCCTTAAATTTCAAAGATAACAGTATAATTAATTACCAATTCAGCTTTTACATAAAAGTCTTTAAAAAAATAATATGACTGCCGGTTTCCAACCGGTCTTTTTATTAATTTTATTTTAATATCTATTTGGTCTGAAATAACAGAGGCCTAACAAGAAGGCAATGAAAATATTTGCACTTATAAACCTTAGTCACCGCCATGTTTCTCCAGTATTATTTTTTTATGGAACTTAAAGAGAAAATTTAGTATATACTTTTCTTTTGTGTTAAAGTCTAAAGCGGCAAAGCCGCAGTTATCAGTTGCCAGTTATCAGCACTGGAGGTTATTTTGAAATTTGAGGGTCTGGAAAGATGGAAGAGGTCTTTACAATTATGTGCAAATTTGTATAACCGCCATGAGGCAGATCCGGATTCAGGTCCAGACTTACCTCAAAGAATCAAAGATTCTGACAAAAAATGGGCCAAAGGCGCGTAGCCAATAGGCGTAGTAATTTATGAACTATTTCTTATAAAACATTTTCAAAATATTAACAATTTTGGGTTTCCTCCTCGATTCTAACGAAGACAAATTAATATCGAAATTCTTTTACTGACAACTGATAACTGACAACTGATAATTCATATTAGCGATTTTCTTGTTTTTTTTGACAGAAACTGAGAAATAAGGCACTATAACTCGATAAAAAGGGGAATATAAAATGATTAACACTGACCGGTTGGCCAGACGGTTTAAGATGCTTGTGGAAATTGACTCAATCTCAAAGGAAGAAGGGAATATTGCCGGAAAGCTCGCCGGTATATTGCAGGATATGGGGGCTGATGTAGTGTTTGATGATGCCGGCAGGAGCCTTGGCGGGGATACAGGTAATTTAATTGCAAAATTTAAAGGCAATGTTGATGCAGCACCGATTTTTTTCTCGGGACATATGGATACTGTGGAGCCCGGCCGCGGAGTAAAAGTTTTATTTAAAGATGGAATTTTTAAAAGTGACGGCACAACCATTTTAGGTTCCGATGATAAATCAGCCCTTGCGATCATTCTTGAAGTTATGGATACAGTGTTTGAAAAAAAATTGCCATACCCTCCCGTTGAAATTGTTTTCACAATATGTGAAGAGATTGGCCTTCTCGGGGCAAAAAATCTTGATCTTTCTCTTCTGGATTCAAAATCAGGATACATCCTTGATTCAACGGAAACAGAGGGAATTGTCACAAAGGCACCATTTGCAAACAGAATTACAATTAAAGTTTTTGGAAAGGATGCCCATGCAGGAGCAGCTCCTGAAAATGGAATAAATGCGATATCTGTAACATCAAGGGCAATTTCAAATCTCGACCTTGGCAGGATCGACCATGAGACAACCTGCAACCTTGGTAAAATAAAAGGCGGCAAGGCAACGAATATTATTCCTGATTTTGTTGTCATTGACGGAGAAGCAAGAAGCCACGATCAGGCAAAACTTGATTTTATTACCAATAAAATAGTTGATGCTTTTCATTATGCTGCAGATTCTTTTCGAACAGATGGAAATAACCTTCCCCGGATTGAGGCCATTGTTGAACAGGATTTTCCCGGTACAAATATCCCGGAAGATCATGAAATTGTAAGACTTGCAAAAAAAGCCGCTGAAAATATTGGCAGAAAAATGGAATGCAAAACCATAGGAGGAGGTGCCGATGCAAATATTTTCTTTGGAAAGGGCATAACAGCAGGTGTTCTTGGAACGGGAATGACCGATGTGCATACGGTGCGTGAATCTGTAAAATTAAAGGATATGGAGGATGCAGCAGAGCTGCTCCTTGAAATCATTAAGATTCGTGCAGCAGGTGACCTTTGATAGCCTGGTTTGATATTTTTTCCGGTATAAGCGGAGATATGACCCTTGGTGCCTTTGTTGACTTAGGGGTTCCCGTTGACTGGTTAAGGGAACGACTTTTCCTGCTGCCCATTGAAAAGTTTGATTTAAGGTGTGAGAATGTTTTGCAAAACGGAATAAAGGCTGTTAATTTTTTTGTTGAAATTGATGATCATGCCCATGTTCATTCCGATAGAAAACACCATGTGCATCAAAATAATCATATTAGAAATTATCAAGAAATAAAAAAAATTATTGCGGATGCTAAGCTGCCTGCAAAGGTAAAATCCTTAAGTCTTTCAGCCTTTGAAAAAATTGCCGTTGCAGAATCAGAAATCCACGGCCTTGATATTGATGATGTTCATTTCCATGAAGTGGGAGCCATTGATTCCATTGTAGATATTGTGGGGTCATTTTTATGTGTTGATTTCCTTGGAATTACAGATGTGTATGCATCGGAAGTTCCCCTTGGAACAGGATTTGTAAAGTGCAGTCACGGCACCCTGCCTGTGCCTGCTCCTGCTGTTGTATCAATTTTAAAGGGCATTCCCGTAAAAAAATCAAATATTGAAATGGAGCTTGTAACCCCCACGGGTGCTGCCATCATTGCAACCCTTGTTTCAGATTTTGGTCCTATGCCTGACATGATAATTGACGGAGTGGGCTATGGCTCAGGTAAAAATAAAAATGATTCTGATATCCCAAATCTTCTCCGCATTGTAACAGGGACAAAGAGTTGTAGCAGAAATCTGCCTGAAAAAAGTGATGGAATAATTGAAAATGCAGGATTTAAGAGTGGAACAGGAACACAGGGAATAAGCAAAAGCGGCATAATAAATGATGAAACCATATCAGCATATGGTGTTGATCCTATTCAGGATGAGTCGCTGATCATTGAGGAAGACAATGTTTTTGTAGTTGAAACATCCATTGATGACATGATTCCTGAGATTTCAGGTTATCTCATGGAAAAACTGTTTGAAAAAGGTGCCCTTGATGTCTGTCATATTCCGGTTCAGATGAAAAAAAACAGACCTGGAACAAGACTGGAAGTTCTCTGCAGGGGAGGGGCTCAACTGAAAAAAATTATAAACCTGATCCTCGATGAAACCACAACCACTGGTGTAAGGTTTCACAGGGTAAAAAGAGCCTGCCTTAAAAGAAAGAAAATTTTCATTGATACCCGGTTTGGAAAAATACAGGCAAAACAGATAACAGGTACAAAGGGAAAAAAAAGAATTGTCCCTGAATATGAAGCATGCTGCGACATAGCTGATACGCTGAATCTGCCTTTAAGAGATGTTTATACTCAAGTATGCCTTGACATGAACCATGACAAAATTATAGAAAGCTAAAGCGAGCTATGCCCGCAACCCATGTGCCTACTTCAATTTTTTGTTTTTTTATATGAAATAAAATGTAACCCATTACTTTTATTTCATAATTTGTTGTGAGGTAAATCTGGGCCAAGTCCAGATCCGCCTCATGGCGGTTATTACAGAAATTCAAGGGTAAGGCACTAAAGCGGGAAGCCGCAACAGAAACTGAGGAGTAAGGCATTAATAGCGCTATGAATTTAAAAGAAAAAATAATCCTGTTTTTTGCAACGGGCTTTGGGCTTGGGAATTTACCCATGATACCGGGAACATTCGGCACTCTTGCCGGCATTCCCTTTGCCGTTGGTCTTTCATATTTAAACAGGGGTTATACTGTTTTTTTCACAGTGGCGCTTATTGCTTTTGCCTGCTGGATATCAGATCAGGCTGAGATTATTATAGGTGAGAAAGATCCGGGAAGAATTGTAATTGATGAAATTGCAGGCTATGCAGTTGCCATGTCAGGGATTCCCATAAGTGTTTATTCACTTGCAGCGGGATTTTTCATATTCAGATTTTTTGATATTTTAAAACCTTTTCCGGTTAGAAATTTTGAAAAAAGATTCAAAGGCGGAGCAGGTGTTGTCTTAGATGATATTGTTGCAGGACTTTTAAGTTTTATTGTTTTAACAATTATTTTTTAAAAAATTTTTTTACTTTGGGAGAATGGAAAAATGGGCGGTTCCGCAGAAAAAGATAAGGCTGTGAAAACGGCCATGAGTCAGATAGAACGTCAGTTTGGCAAGGGCTCCATCATGAAATTAGGGGGCAGGGTAGTGCAGGCTGTACCTGTGATCCGGACGGGCTCCCTAGCCCTTGACAGGGCTCTTGGTGTGGGCGGTTTTCCCAGGGGCAGAATTATTGAAATTTATGGGCCTGAATCCTCGGGAAAAACGACCCTTGCCCTTCATGCGGTGGCTGAAGCCCAGAAAAGCGGGGGTATTGCAGCTTTTATTGATGCCGAGCATGCACTTGATATTGTCTATTCAAAGCATCTTGGCGTGGATTGCGATGAACTCCTCGTGTCTCAGCCCGATACAGGTGAACAGGCACTGGAAATTACAGACATGCTTGTCAGAAGCGGGGCCGTTGATATTATTGTGATTGATTCTGTAGCAGCTCTTGTACCAAGGGCTGAGATCGAAGGGGATATGGGAGATTCCCACATGGGACTCCAGGCAAGGCTCATGTCCCAGGCCTTAAGAAAATTGACCGCAACAATCGGCAGAACAAATACAACTGTCATTTTCATCAATCAGATCAGGATGAAAATCGGTGTTGTTTATGGAAATCCGGAAACAACAACCGGTGGAAATGCACTTAAATTTTATGCCACGATAAGGCTTGAAATAAGAAGGGCAACACCGATAAAAGACGGTCAGGAGATCCTTGGAAACAGGACAAAGGTCAAGGTTGTAAAAAACAAACTTGCTCCTCCGTTTAAAACCATCGAGTTTGATCTTATGTATGGAGAAGGCATTTCAAAGACAGGCGAGCTCCTTGATATGGGAGTTGACCAGGAAATTATAGAAAAAAGCGGGGCATGGTATTCCTACAATGGAGAACGTATCGGCCAGGGCCGGCAGAATGTAAAAGCTTTTTTCAAGGATAATCCCGATATATTTGAGAAAATAGAAACACAGGTCAGGGAAAAATTAGGGTTGGTATCTCCTCCTTCTGAAGGGGAAGAAAAATCGACAGATAAAAAGTAGAAAGAAGATAGATGAAACAGATTTTCGTTCAAATGCGAACTATCAGGAGAAATGAAAAAAATGACAGGTAACGAAGCGCGCAGACTGTTTATTAAATATTTTGAAAAACATCAGCATAGAAGGGTTAGAAGTTCATCCCTTGTACCAAAGGATGACCCGACACTTTTATTTGTCAATGCTGGCATGGTACAGTTTAAACGGGTTTTCACGGGCGATGAAAAAAGGGATTACAGCATGGCCGTTACCGCCCAGAAATGCGTGCGCGCAGGTGGAAAGCACAATGACCTTGAAAATGTCGGGTATACGGCACGCCACCACACTTTTTTTGAAATGCTTGGGAATTTTTCCTTTGGCGAATATTTTAAGGAAAAAGCCATTGCATTTGCCTGGGATCTTTTAACCAATGGATACGGGTTTGATAAAAACAAGCTGTGGGTTTCCATTTATCTTGATGATGATGAGGCATTTGAAATCTGGCGGAATCAGATAGGGGTTCCCGAAGAAAGAATAGTACGTCTCGGAGAAGAGGAAAATTTCTGGTCAATGGGTGATACAGGCCCCTGCGGTCCATGCAGTGAGATTCATATTGACCGCGGCATAGAATTCGGATGCGGCAGGCCGGAGTGCGCCGTGGGGTGTGACTGCGACAGATTTCTTGAACTGTGGAACCTTGTGTTCATGCAGTTTGAGCGTGATGAAAAAGGGAACATGACACCTTTGCCGAAACCCTGTATCGATACGGGCATGGGGCTTGAAAGGGTTATTTCCGTGCTTCAGAATGTACCGACCAATTTTGAAACCGATCTTTTTGTTCCCATAATAGAAAAGGTTGAAGAACTTTCAGGCAGGAAAAAGCATGCATCAAATGAAAATGAAGTTGCCATGAAGGTTATTGCAGATCACAGCAGGGCAAGTGCATTTCTGATTTGTGACGGTGTTCTTCCATCCAATGAGGGCAGGGGATATGTTCTCCGCCGGATCATGAGAAGGGCGATCCGCTACGGCAGGAATATTGGCCTTACGAAACCCTTTCTCCATGAAACTGTGAAAAAGGTGTTTGAAATCATGGATGAAGCCTATCCGGAACTTAAGGATTCAGCATCTTTTATCATCAATGTGGTGAAGAACGAGGAAGCAAAATTTTCCGAAACCCTTGATGTGGGGCTGAAACTTTTAAAGGAAACACTTGCAGATATGGAGGCCAAAGGTGAAAAGCAGATCCCCGGTGATATAATTTTTAAATTTTACGATACCTTTGGTTTTCCCGTTGATATTATTAACGATGTTGTAAAGGGCAGCGGAATAACCCTTGACATGGCAGGATACACAAGGGCCATGGATGCCCAGAAAAGCAGATCAAAAAAGAAAAAAACATTCATAGGAGTAGGGGAGGCCTTTAAAAGTCTGACTTCAAAGGGTGTAAGAACTGTTTTTACAGGTTATGACGAACTTGAAACAGAGTCAAAAGTTTTGCTTATTGTAAAAGATGACAAAGAAACACAATCTGCTGTAATGGGTGATACTGTAGAGATCGTTACCGAGAAAACCCCCTTTTATGCTGAATCAGGCGGCCAGGTAGGTGATACAGGAATTATTGAAGGAGAAAATTTCAGGATAAAAATAGAAAATACAGTGTCAGATCCTTCCGGTATAAGGATTCACAAAGGGAAAATTGAATCAGGCACCATTGAAAAGGAAAGTGCCTGCAAGCTTAAGGTTAATGGAAAAAAACGGGCAGACACCGCAAGAAATCACTCTGCAACCCATATACTTCAGGCCGCTTTACGAATGGTTCTTGGCGATCATGTGAAGCAGGCCGGCTCTTTTGTTTCATGGAACAGGTTAAGATTTGATTTTACCCATTTTTCTGCCATCACAACAGATCAGATCAAAGCAATTGAAAAAGAGGTGAATTTCAGAATCAGGGAAAATGCTTCTGTAAGCACCGTTGAAATGAATATGGATGATGCTGTTAAATCCGGTGCAACCGCCCTTTTTGAAGAAAAATACGGGGATGTGGTAAGGGTTGTGTCAATGGGAGAATTCAGCAGGGAACTCTGCGGTGGAACCCATACAACAAGAACCGGTGATATCGGTTTTTTTCATATTGTATCGGAAGCAGGTATCGCATCCGGTGTGAGAAGAATTGAAGCTGTTACAGGGGAAAAAGCCGTTGAATATGTTGATAAAAATCTTGATTATCTGCGGCATGCATCTGATTTACTGAAAACATCACCTGAAGCTCTTGAAGAAAAAATTAAAGCCCTTTTGGCAGAGAAAAAAGCTGGTGATAAGGAAATTTTAAGTTTAAAATCAAAAATTGCATCAAAATCCGTTGATTCCATTGAAACATCCATAAGGGAAATCAATGGGGTGAAGTTTCTTTCTAAAAAAGTTCAGATAGATAATCCGTCTCAGTTAAGGGATCTTGCCGACAAATTCAAAACAAAAATAGGATCAGGAGTTGTGCTTCTCGGTGCACAGTCCAACGGCAAGGTGCTTTTGATCTCCGTTGTAACCGATGATTTAACGAAAAAGTTCAATGCAGGTAAAATTGTTAAAAAAGCTGCAGCCATTGTCGGCGGCGGCGGCGGTGGAAGACCTGACATGGCACAGGCAGGCGGATCAAAACCTGAAAATCTTGATAAGGCCCTTGAGTCGCTTTATGAAATTTAACGATCATAATAAAAAAACTTAAATGATTGCTTATTTTTTAAGAAGGCTTGTTCTCATTGTCCCTACGTTCATCGGCATAACAATCATGGTCTTTGCCATTACGCGTTTTGTGCCTGGCGGTCCCGTTGAGAGGATAATTGCCAATGCAAGGCAGATGCAGGCAATGCATTCATCATCCGGTGGAATGAGCGGATCAGGTTCTGCCCCCGGCGCAGGCCAGCCCCTTTCAGTTGAGCAGATCAACCGTCTTAAAAAATACTACGGGTTTGACAAACCATTGCTCCAAAGCTATTTTTCATGGCTTTCAAAGGTGCTTCACGGGGATTTGGGTCGTTCCACAAGATACTATGATCCGGTATGGGATATCATTAAGGCAAGGATACCGATTTCTCTGTATTTTGGTATTTTAACAATGTTGATAATTTATGGAGTGTGTATTCCCCTTGGCATTGCCAAGGCAGTAAGGCACAATTCAGGTTTTGACAATATTTCTTCGATTATCATATTTACAGGTTATGCAATTCCCGGATGGGTTGCAGGTGTAATAATGCTTGTCCTGTTTTCTTCGCGGTTTGATATTTTCCCCTTAGGAGGTCTCACTTCGGACATGTTTTCCGATCTGTCCCTGATTGCGAAAATAAAGGATATTGCCTGGCACACTGTGCTGCCGCTTTTATCCTATGTTATCGGATCATTCAGTGTGATGACACTGCTTATGAAAAATACCCTCATGGATAATCTTTCCGCTGATTATGTGAGAACTGCCATTGCCAAGGGGCTTTCATTTAAACAAGCTGTTTTCCGGCATGCAATGCAGAACAGCCTGATTCCAATTGCAACGGGATTCGGGAATAATATTTCCATTATTCTCACCGGTTCATTTCTCATTGAAAAGGTTTTCAATATTAACGGCATGGGACTTTTAGGTTATGAATCCGTTGTGGACAGGGATTATCCCGTCGTAATGGGTATTCTTGTCATATCTTCTCTGCTGTTCATGATCGGGAATATTCTTTCTGATATTTGTGTGGCGATTGTAGATCCCAGAGTAAGATTCAAGTAAGCGTTAACAAAAATGCTGCATCTGCTGCGTTGTCAGGTGTTCGAGGTAGCATTAGTACGTCTTCACACCCTTACGCCTTGCAGCTACAGCATTTTTGTTAACGCTTAATGTAACAGGGTGCTGCATCTGCTGCGTTGTCGGGTGTTCGAGGTAGCATTAGTACATCTTCACACCCTTACGCCTTGCAGCTACAGCATTTTTGTTAACGCTTAATGTAACAGGGTGCTG
>CAZLBE010000013.1:0-11722 GCA_964557635.1 uncultured Desulfobacterales bacterium | reverse complement strand
TACCTCACAACAAAAAATGAAATAGACGTAATACTTTACGCTCTATTTCTTATAACCGCCATGAGGCGGATCTGGATTGGCCCAGATTGCCTCTCAACAAAACATGAAATAAAATGCCGTAACTTTGCATTTTATTTCATATAAAAAGAAAACAGGCGCAGATATGTTTAATCCATGGGAAAACAAAATGAGCAAAAAAACCAGAATATCGATCTGCATATTATGTTTTTTCCTTATGTTCTTATTTTTATGCAGTGCTGCCTTTGCAAAGGATTCAAAAATTCTGTCAATTAAAGGCGATTATAATTATCCGCCTTTTGAGTATCTTAACGAAAAGCAATTACCCGATGGATTTAATGTTGACATCATGAAGGCTGTTGCAAAGGCCATGGGCATAAGAATCAACATTGAACTTGACTCATGGCACAAGGTGCGTAAAGAACTTAAGCAAAGAAAAATCGACGCTTTAATGGGCATGTTTAAAACAGAAGAAAGGGAAAAAAATTTTGATTTTTCAACCCCCCATTTCATTGCCTCCTATGCTGTGTTTATCCGTAAAAATTCAAAGATTAAATCGTTGAAAGATGTACACAATAAAACAATTATTGTTGAGAAAAGTGATCTTGGCTATGATTATTTAATTAAAAATAGAGTCACCGATAAATTGATTTTAAAAGATACTGTAAATGATGTGATAAAGGCCCTGTCTTCAGGTGAGGGAGACTGCGCCCTTATTTCAAGACTGCAGGGAATGATGATCCTTAAAAAAGAAAAGATTAAAAACATAATACCAGCAGGTTCTCCTGTTATCCAGAGAAAATATTGTATTGCAGTTGCAAAGGGAAACAAAGAATTACTTGCAAAGATAAATGAAGGCTTAAACATAATAAAAACCTCGGGTATATATGATAAAATATATAACAAATGGTTTGGAGTGTATGAAAACAAAGGATTAAATTATCATAAAATTTTAAAATACCTTTTCATTATTATACTGCCCCTTATTTTAATATCCTTTTTTGCTTTTCTGTGGGTCTTTACCCTTAAAAAACAGGTTGCACTTAAGGCAAAGCAATTATTGGAGAGCAGTGAAAATTTAAAAATCACTTTAAATTCAATTGGAGATGCTGTCATTGCAACGGATATAAAAAGTAAAATCACCCGTATGAATCCTGCGGCTGAGAGACTTACCGGATGGGATAATGAAAGTGCAAATGGAAAGCCTTTGCATATTGTTTTTAAAATTGTAAACGCAAAAACACTTGAAAATGTAGAAAATCCAGTTAAAAAAGTTATTAAAACCGGAAAAATTACAGGCCTTGCAAATCATACCATGCTGATATCAAAACACGGTGAAAAATATCAGATAGCCGATTCTGCAGCTCCCATTAAAGACAATAATGGTGTCATTCAGGGAATCGTCATTGTGTTCAGGGATGTTACACAAAAATATAAAATGAGTGAACAACTGCGTGAAACACAGGAAACGTTTTCTGCATTTATGGATTATCTTCCGGGTGAAGCTTTTATCAAAGATGAGAATTTCAAATTTATTTTTATCAACAATTACATGAAAAAGCATCGTAATGCAGGATCATGGATTGGAAAAGACCTTTTTACAGTACCCCTTTCGGCAGAAATTGCGGAACGTATAACAAAAGATGATAAAAAAGCTATAAAGCAAGGCAGTTATGAAGCTGAAGAGTATAAGCCTGATGCAGATGGAATTTACAGATATTATCTTACCCACAGGTTTCCAATTGTGCTTCCAAACGGTAAAAAATTTGTCGGCGGGATCTCCATTGATATAAGTGAGCGTAAAAAAACAGAACATGCCCTGAAAAGAAGTGAAGAAAAATATCGCCGTCTCATTGAAGCTACTTCCGAAGGTTTTATTCTAATCGATTTTGAAAATAAAATAATTGATGTCAATCAGTCCCTGTGCAGCATGCTTGGCTGCTCCAGAAATGAGATCATAGGCAAGACTCCCTTTGATTTTGTAGATGATGAAAATTATGAAATTTTTAAAAAGCAGATTGCAAAAATTAAAACCAGTTTATACAGAAATTATGAAATTTCACTTAAAAAAAGAACCGGAGAAAATTTTCCTGCATTTTTCAACGCAACAACCTTGATTGACAGAAACGAAAAAATTATAAATTCCTTTGCCTTTGTAACAGATCTCACAGAAATGAAAAAAAATGAAAAAGAACTGCAGAAAATGGAACAGCTCAACAGTATTGGTACACTTGCAGGTGGTATTGCTCATGATTTTAACAATATAATGACAGGACTTTTTGGGAATATTTCCATTGCTAAATCGAAAATAGCAAAAGACAACCCGGGACATGAAGCCCTTGAAAAAGCAGAAAATGCAATTAACAGAGCAAGAGATCTTACAAATCAATTACTCACCTTTGCAAAGGGAGGATCACCTGTACAAAAAAATTTCTCAATTGAAAAATTTGCTGAAGAGGTTATAAGATTTGACCTTTCAGGCAGCAGCATAAAGCCTGTGTTTACAATACCCGAGAACTTATGGATGGTAAAAGGGGACACAACCCAGATTCAGCAGGTTTTTTCAAATCTCACAATAAATGCAGTCCATGCCATGCCGGATGGCGGGCATTTATATATCAATTTTGAAAATGCTTTTATTAAAGAAAAAACAAAACTTCCTTTAAAACAGGGACAATACCTGAAAGTTATCTTCAGGGACCAGGGCACGGGTATCGATAAAAAAATTATTGACCGGATATTTGATCCTTATTTTACAACCAAGAAAACAGGCAGCGGACTTGGCCTTTCAATGGTATTTTCTATTATCACTAAACACAATGGCTTTATTGAGGTCGATTCAAAACCTGGTCATGGAACAAAATTTACCTTTTATCTGCCTGCTGCTGCAGATGAGCATCCGGATAAAACAGCAGAAAAACACGATGATGATGGCAAAAAGACCAAAGCCTTAAGCCTTTATGGCAGGGCAAAAATACTTGTCATGGATGACGAAGAGATGATACGCGAGGTTGCTTCTGAGATGCTTAAAAGAAAAGGTTATTCAGTTGAAACTGCATCTGACGGGAGCATGGCAATAGAAATGTACAAAAAATCAATTGCATCTGAAGACCCATTTGACGTTATCATAATGGATCTCACCATCCCCGGAGGCATTGGGGGAGAAGATGCGGTGAAAGATATTCTTACAATTAATCCCAAAGCTTGTGTAATTGTTTCAAGCGGTTATGCAGATGACCCTGTTATGGCAGATTATACAGCATATGGTTTTAAAGGGTTAATTGCAAAACCATACACCATGGACAATATTGATAAAGTCTTAAAAAAAGTGTTAAATGCCGGTTAAATATTACCGCCAGGATTTAAGTGAGATCTTTAATTAAAAGGCTTGGTAATTGAGTGAAACTGCAACCTTAACGCAGACTTGGACATAAAATTATAATTTAATGGGATTTCAGGGAGAATTAACAATGAAAAAATTATCTGCATCTATTATTCTTTTAACTGTCTGGCTTTTTTGCCTTGCAGGTACAGGATATGCCGCTGTAAAAATCAAACTTGGGGTTGTGACAAAACCAGGCAGCGCACAGAATATTGTTGCTGAGAAATTCAAAAGCCTTATTGAAAAGGCCTCACATGATAAATTCAGGGTTAAAATTTACCATTCAGCTTCCCTTGGCAATGAAACTGAAATCCTTCAGCAGGTCCAGATGGGTACTATCCAGATGGCAATTGTAACGGGAGGGCCCTTTGATACCTTTGACCCGGTTACAAGGGTGATTAATTATCCTTTCCTGTTTAAAAATAACGCCGAGGCAGACAGAATCCTTGACGGCCCCATTGGAACAAAAATTTTAAAGGGGTTTGAAAACTATGGTTTTAAAGGTTTAAGCTTTTCCGAGAACGGTTTCCGGAATCTGACAAACAGCAGACATCCTGTCAAAACACCCAAAGACCTTAAAAATTTAAAAATAAGGGTGATGAATTCCGCAATCCATAAAGCCATATAGCGGGCTTTAGGCGCCAACCCAACACCCATGCCATGGCCGATTTATACCGAACTTGAGCAGAAAGTGATTGACGGGCAGGATAACCGCACCAAAAATGCCGCAAGGTTGAAATTTTTAAAGGGAAAAGGGATGCAGGTGGAGGAACATCCCGACATAGCAGCTTTTCGTGCAAAGGTAGCTAATTTGAAAAATATGGATATTTACAGTGCGCCGGAGGTTCATAAAATGCTGATAAAAATTTTAAATGCAGTTAAATAGCTGTTGCTTGTCATCATGTCTGTCTTTAAAAAAATAAAGAGCATAAGCGGTTCAATTAATTGTTGTGTTGAATATCTCTTATTCACCTTAGGGTTTACAATGGCTGTGCTTGTTGCAGTCCAGGTTTTTTTTAGATATGCATTGAACCACTCCCTTTTCTGGTCAGAAGAACTTGCCAGAAACATTCTCGTATGGCTTACCTTTTTAGGCGCTTCCACAGCTTATTACAGAAAGGTTCATCCATGCGTGGATTTCTTTTATTCAAAAATGAATCCCATGATGCGCTTTATCTCAACACTTGTCGTCCACACCGCATCAATGGGATTATTTGTTGTTATGATAATTTACGGAGCAGAATTCGCCTGGTTTGTACGTTCCCAGATATCCCCTGCACTTCAGATTCACAAATGGATTATTATCAGTATCATACCTGTAAGCGGGGCCATTCTCATGGTTCACTGTCTTGCTTTTTTTGCAGACTGGATAACAAAACTTACAACAGACAAAGAAATATCAAAAATAAATGCATGACAGCTGAAATCCTCATTTTATCTCTTTTTGTACTGTTTGCCGTAAACGCACCCATTGCCATTGCCATAGGCTTTGCATCGGTCACAGCAATAGTGATCCAGGGTGACTTTTCTTTAATGATGGTCATTCAGAAAATGTACGGGGGAACCAATTCATTTCCCCTTATGGCGGTTCCGCTTTTCATGTTCACTGGAACACTCATGGAAAAAGGAGGCATAAGCCGCAGACTCATCGATTTTGCCAACAGTCTTGTGGGCTGGCTGCCAGGCGGCCTTGCAGCCGTCACCATTGTATCGGCAATGTTTTTTGCAGGAATTTCAGGATCTGCTGCAGCAGACACGGCAGCTGTGGGCGCTGTTTTAATTCCTGCCATGAAAAATTCAGGTTACGACTCCGGATTCAGCGCTGCTGTTCAGGCTTCGGGCGGGTCCATAGGGGTTATTATCCCTCCGTCTATTCCCATGATTATTTTTGGATTTTTAACCGGGGCATCAATCGGCAGGCTTTTCAGTGCAGGCATTTTACCTGGCATACTTGTGGGACTTTCTCTGATATTTGTGGCAACACTTTTTTCATGGAAAAACGGATATGCATCAACAGAATGTTTTTCAATAAAAAAAGTATTTTTAAGCTTTAAAAGGGCTCTTATAGCTCTTGGTGCCCCTTTTATTATTCTCGGAGGTATTTTTTCAGGCATTTTTACGGCAACGGAATCAGCTGCCGTTGCAGTTGTTTATGCACTTTTTACCGGCATGGTTATTTACCGGAAAATACATTTTAAAGACCTTTTTTATCTGTTCAGAGAGGGTGCTGTCACCTCAGCCATTGTCATGTTTATTATTGCAACGGCATCGGTTTTCAGCTGGATAGCTGCCATTGAAGATATCCCTGCAGAGCTTGTGCCGGAACCCTGCTCAATTTATCCTCTGACCCGGTTTTACTGCTGTTCATGGTCAATGTTGTTCTGCTCATTGCAGGAACCTTTGTTGAAACTACAGCGGCATTGATCCTGCTTGTTCCCATGATAGCGGCAATGGTTCCGTTCCTTGGCATTGATATAATTCAACTCGGGGTGATAGTTGTAACAAATCTTGCAATTGGAATGCTCACTCCGCCAATGGGAATCTGCCTTATTGTTTCATGCTCCATATCAAATAATAACCTTGCTGAAGTGAGCAGGAAGGTCTTACCATTTATAGGGATATTAATTATTGATCTCTTAATTATTTCCTTTTATTCTCCCTTAACCATGTGGCTGGTATCATTCACCGCTTCAGGCTGAGAGATAACACTTTCTTCACATTTTTATCTGGATCCGCATCATGGCAGTTATATAAAAAAAGATTGATAAAAATGATAAACCATGTTATATGACTGAAATTTAGGAACTGAACATAAATTATCCACAGGGAGAGAATAAATGAATATCTCTATTATTGGCGCAGGTGCCATGGGCAGTCTTTTTGGGGCTCTTCTTACTGAATCAGGCGAGAATGTCTGCCTTTTTGATATATGGAAGGAACATATAGATGCGATAAATACAAACGGTCTTGCCATTGAACTTAATGGAAAAACCCGTTTTATTAAAATTAAAGCGGAATTTGTCGAAAATGTAGTGGAAAAACCTGATCTTGTTATAATTTTTGTTAAATCAAACCAGACTTCTGAAGCCGCTGAAACTGCCAATAAATTCCTTGGAAAGAAAACCCTTGTCCTTACATTGCAGAACGGAATGGGCAATGCCGATGTAATGACAAAAATCATAGAGCCGCGAAGAATTGTAGCGGGAACCACTTCCCACGGGGCGACCACGATTGGACCGGGGCATATCAGACATGCAGGAAAAGGCCCTACGGTCATTGGTATGTGGTCAGGCGAAAAAAATGAGGGGCTTGCACATATAGTGGAGACCTTTAATAAAGCAGGTATTGAAACCAAAGCTGTGGAAGATGTTAAACCTGTAGTATGGAAAAAACTGATCATTAATGTGGGTATTAATGCCATTACCGCCCTCACAGGAATAAAAAACGGAGGGATTCTTGACCTTGAATCTACAAAGGCCCTTGTTAGACAAGCTGTAAAAGAGGCTGTTGCCGTTGCAGCTTCTCAGGGAATAATACTTCCGGAGGATATGGCAGATCAGGTTTTTAAAGTGGCAGGGGCAACCGGGGCTAACAGGTCGTCCATGGGACAGGATATTGATCATAAGCGGCAAACCGAAATAGGTGCAATTAACGGTGCCATTGTAAGTCTTGCTGAACAATCGGGTTTTGAAATGGTACCCGTAAATAAAACATTGACAGCACTTGTTGAAACTTATCAGTCACATTTCCAATAGCCGCTTCATGGCGGTTTTTATATGAAATAAAACGTAAAGTATTACTTTTATTCCATTTTTTATTGTGAGGCAGATCTGGGATAGACCAGCTCCGCCTCATGGCGGTTATATGAAAAACTCCGGATATCAGAGCGGGTTTTTCATACTTTGTCAGAATCTTTGATTCTTTGAAGCAAATCTTGACCTGAATCCAGATCGGCCTCATGGCCGTTATATTAAGATCTATATATAAACTGACGTAAATATTCGGTTTATAATGTAAATGTTTGGAGAGTGCCTCATATTCGTCTATTTGGGACTGCAAAAGCATACTGATGCTATTGTGAAGGCCAAAATGGGCGAAGATGAGGTGCTGGCCGAATATTTATAAACTGACAGTTAATAACATAACAAAACAGGAGGAATATAAATGGGTGACAGGAAAATAACAATAAACGATATTAAACAGGCTAAAAAAGATCATCGCAAGCTTTCCATGGTTACGGCCTATGATTACCCCTTTGGATTAATGGCTGATGAAGCAGGGATTGACATAGTTCTTGTGGGGGACTCTCTTGGTATGGTGGTTATGGGACTTGACGGAACCGTTGCCGTCACTATGGAGAATATGATTCATCACATCAAGGCTGTTGTAAGAGGCTGCAAAAAAGCCCTTGTGGTAGGAGACATGCCTTTTATGAGTTATAACACCTCCATACGAGAAGCCATTATAAACAGTGGCAGAATGCTTAAGGATGGGGGGTGTGATGTTATTAAACTTGAAGGCGGAATTAACTTTGTTCCAACCATTGAAGCAATTGTAAAAGCTGGTATTCCCGTACAGGGACATATTGGACTGACCCCGCAGACTGCAAGCGCCCTTGGAGGTTTTAAAATGCAGGGAAAAGATGCAGTAGCTGCCAAAAAAATTGTGGATGATGCAAAGGCAATTGAAGATGCAGGTGTTTTTTCCATAATTCTTGAGGCGGTTCCGGCACCCCTTGGAAAAATAATTGCCGAGACTGTGCAGGTGCCTGTAATAGGAATAGGAGCCGGCAGCGATGTTGATGGTCAAGTTCTTGTAACACACGATATGATCGGTCTTTTTGATAAATTTGTACCAAAATTTGTAAAGCAGTACACAAAAATAAGACCCGTGATTATCGATGCTTTAAAAGAATACAAAAATGATGTTGTTGAAACCCATTTTCCCACTGCCGAGCATTCTTTTTCAATGTCAGATGAGGCCCTTGAACAACTGAAAAAAATGCTCTAACGGTCACGGGGCGGATATAAACTCCGCTCCTGCATGTGAATTGGAGAATCCGTGTCTGCATATAGCACTGTGTAAGGGCAGAATCAATTTCTGTCCTTATTGGTCTATCCTGCATAGTACCAATATTTCTTGCCCTCTGCCCGTCTTCTCTTCCCCGTAAAAAAAGGGAATTAAAACCTGTAAAAAGTCTTAATTCCCTTTTTAATTCTAAAACTCAAATTATATATCAATTAAAGCTGATACATAAATCAGTGACCAACAACCATTTTTGCAAATTCTGCAGCCTGGGGATGTGCATAGATAAGAATCAGGGCAACAACCAGTGCATAAATACATAGAGACTCGATCATGGCAAGACCAATGAGAAGTGTAACTGTAACTTTACCTGATGATTCAGGATTCCTTGCAATACCTTCAACAGCACCTTTTACACCAAAACCCTGACCAATACCGCAACCAAATGCTGCCACACCAATGGCAATACCAGCTGCCCATACACACGCGGTAAAAAAATCCATTTTTTTCTCCTTTTACCATTAAATAAATTAATATTATTTCTGCGGCTTCTTCCGTTCCCGCAAGAACTTATGTAGTAAGCGTTCACAAATTGACTGTGAACGATTACCTTTTATTTAAGCTAACTGCCGGTACATCACCGCCAGCATTTATTCAATTTTAATGAGCTTCCTCTATTGCCCCTGCAAAATACATGACAGAGAGAAGATAAAAAACAAAGGCCTGAACAAGGGCTACAAATATACCAAGTGCCATTATGGGAAGAGGAGCTAAAAATGCACCTGCAAGGGCTAAAAGTATTCCTGTAACAAGTTCATGGCCCATCATATTTCCAAAAAGACGGAATGAGAGAGACAATATTCTTGCAGCATGTCCGATAAGCTCAATTGGCAGTATAAGAGGAATCATCCACCATACAGGCCCTAAAAAATGCTTAATATATTTAATGCCATGATATTTAACCCCGATCACATGTGTGAAGGGAACCACAACAAGCGCTACGGAAAGTGTGGTGTTCAAATTTGCCGTTGGCGTATAAAATCCTGGAATAAGTCCTAAAAGATTACACGCAAGGATATAAATAAAAACTGTAGATGTAAGGGGTGAAAGCCATCTTCCCTCTTCCCCTGTAACCTCAATCATGAATTCCTCAAGTCCTGACACAAGCAGCTCAAACACATTCTGCACACCCGTTGGAACAAGCTGCGTATTTTTTCCGGCAAGCCAGCCGAATAAAATCAGAATTGCCATAACAACCCATGTATAGATAACATGGGGATAGGCATGGGCAAAATGTCCAAGTCCTATCATTTCAAAAAATTTAACAAAAAATAAATAAGGTTCTGCCATCCTATACCGCCTCCTTGATAAAGAGTCTTGTTAATTCCAGCATGGTTGCAGCCATTATACTGGCAACCACCACCGAAAGACCTGCAATAAGGCCCAACGGGTCAACAATATGTCCTAATATAAGCAGAAAGATCGCCATTCCGCTTAGTACAAACCTTATGTAGTATTTGGTGAGAATTTTTCTCAAGATATCTCTTTTATCCCACCCTGTTCTTAAGGGATCAAGTGCTGTTTTAAGGCTTCTTTTAAGAAGATGAAAATTGATGGTGACGATCAAGCCACCAAGCATAATCCCCAGGGCAAATTTTAAAGGAGTATTGATAAAGGCAAGAATACTGCCCACAATAAAGAGAAACCAGTTAGATCTTACAACAAATTTTATGATGCGCTGTTGAATTTCCATGTTTTTTTTAATTGCATTAATTTCTTTAAAGCTTTTTGCTCCTCTTTGCAGCCTTGAGTATATTTGTAAATCCCGCTGCAATGCCAAACCCTAAAAATATCAGCATTAAAACCGGGGATGTACCAAATATTCTGTCAAGCCACAGCCCTATGAAAAGACCTATGAATATCGCAAGAGCAACTGAAAGCCCCAGACTGCTGTAATATGCAAGCTCCCGTACAGTTCCGGATAATTTCTTTTTCATTCATGTCCCTTTTTATACCTTACTTACATAAGCAGGTATCAGTCCATTTCACAAGTCAACTAACATATGATTTATTTCAAGTCAACGTAAAAAATCATATTATTGTCAATGTGCCGCAATGGTCATTATCCCGCACTTCACCTATAATTTCCGCCCTCATACCCCTGTCTTTCATAATATTTATACAGAAAGATGCATCTTCGGGTTTCATGCTCACTATAAGCCCGCCCGATGTCTGTGGATCAAACATCAGGTCAAGGAAAATTTTGTCAATTTCAGGATTAACAGAAATACCGGGAGCGCAGAATTTTTTATTTTTATAGGCACCTGCCGGCACCATTCCCATTAAGGCAAATTCCTTAGCCGATGAAATAATCGGTACTTTTTCAGTAAAAAGGGCAATATTTTTTTTACTCCCCTTTGCCATTTCAAGCAGGTGGCCTGCAAGGCCGAATCCTGTAACATCAGTACACGAGCTGACTTTAAAATCAACCATGATTTCAGCGGCATATCTGTTTAGCATTGACATTGTTTCAACCATTTCCCTGATTGAGTTCTCATCTGCAAGTCCTGCTTTTACTGCAGTTGCAAGAATTCCCGTTCCAACGGGTTTTGTGAGTATCAGGGCATCCCCTTTTTCTGCACCTTTATTTGCAAGAAATTTTTCAGGATGAACAATGCCTGTAACGGAAAGTCCGTATTTAAACTCTTTATCGTCCACACTGTGCCCGCCCACAAGGGTTGCTCCTGCCTCATTTATTTTGTCAATTCCTCCCTGAAGTGTCTCCGATAAAATATCTTCATCAAGATCTTCACTTGGAAAACAGACAATATTCATGGCAGTTAAAGGCTTTCCTCCCATGGCATATACATCACTTAAGGAGTTGGCTGCTGCAATCTGCCCGAATTCATAGGGAGAATCCGTTACAGGAGTTAAAAAATCCAGTGTCTGGATCAATGCAGTATAGTCATTTATTTTAAAAACACCTGCATCATCACTGGTTTCAAAACCCACAAGAAGGTTGGGGTGGGATTTTACCTTAAGTTTGCCAACAACTCGATCCAGGACCCCCGGATCGATCTTGGCTGCTCACCCCGATGCCTTTACCCGTTCAGTTAAACGTATATTTTTTGAATTCATTGTATTTTTATGCTCCATTACTATTTAACGACCATTATGCCGATGCCGATATTTTTTATATGAAATAAAATGTAAATTTACAGCATTCTATTTCATTATTTGCCAGAATCTTTGATTCTTTGAGGCAAATCTGGGCCAATCCAGAGCCGCCTCATGGCG
>CAZLBE010000012.1:7201-11817 GCA_964557635.1 uncultured Desulfobacterales bacterium | reverse complement strand
CCATAGCTATGGAAAAAGAACTCCGCTTTGCAGTAAGGGAAGGCGGACGTACTGTAGGTGCCGGCGTTGTCGGTGAAATAATAGAATAAATCGTGAGAAGATAAGGCTGTTATGATAAAGACCAAAATCAGGATCAGGCTCAGAGCATATGATCATAAACTTCTTGATCAGTCATCTATTGATATTCTTGATACCGCAAGAAAAACAGGTGCAAAGGTGGTGGGTCCTATTCCGCTTCCCACAAGCATAAATAAGTTTTGTGTATTGCGGTCGCCCCATGTGAACAAAAAATCCCGCGAACAATTTGAAATCAGAACGCATAAGCGCTTGATGGATATTCTGGAGCCAACTCAGCAGACAGTCGATGCTCTTATGAAACTCGATCTATCACCCGGTGTTGATGTTAAAATTGAACTTTAGCATAAATTACTGGTTTCAAAATTAAATGTATCAGGTATTACAGAAGATAACCGCGTTGTATTGCGCTCATTGCTTTTAAACCTTTTGGGAGCCTGAGAAAGTGGAAATTTATTATGTGTAAGGGAATGTTAGGACAAAAAATAGGAATGACAAGCGTATTTGCATCGGATGGAAAGTTGATTCCTGTAACCGTTGTTAAACTCGGACCATGCTCAGTGGTACAGGTTAAGTCTGAAAAAGCAGATGGTTATAATGCGCTTCAGTTAGGCTTTGGTGAGAAAGATATAAAAAAGCTTAATAAGCCCGATGCCGGACATCTTTTGAAAAATAATTGTGGCGGATTCAGAACGTTAAGGGAATTTCCCGTTCAGGATCCTGAAAATTATGAACCGGGTCAAAATATAAGCCCTGAGATGTTTTCTATCGGAGATCTTGTTAATGTGTCCGGTATATCAAAGGGTCGTGGTTTTGCAGGAACAATTAAACGTCACGGGTTCAGCCGGGGACCTGATACTCATGGGTGCAGGAACCACAGAAAACCAGGTTCTATAGGGTGCAGCGCATGGCCAGCCAGAGTTATTAAAGGCAAAAAAATGCCTGGTCATTTTGGCGTTGACAGAAAAACCATAAAAAACTTGAAGATTGTCGATATAAGACCGGAAGAGAATATCGTTTTGATTAAGGGGCCAGTTCCAGGTGCAAAAACCGGGCTTCTTGAAATATGCAAATCTGCTAAGTAAATTTTAAGTATTGAATGTGTTTTTTCATTTTTTATAGACTTTCAGATAATTACCTGATTCTAAAATCTGGCACAAGGTCTTCAAGAAGGAAATAGAATTAGTTATACATCGACGACTGATAGCAAAAGTGAATTAATTTTTTTTGAAAGTCTCTAATTGGGAATTTTTTTTAAATATAGCTGTGGGTATTGCAGTGCATTACGCAGTGAAGCATGGCTATGACAATTGATGAGGATGTATATGGCTGCTGTAGATGTTTTAAATAAATCAGGTGAGAAAGTTTCTGAAATAGATCTGCCTGATGAGATATTCAGCATTTCCGTAAAAAAAAGTGTGCTGCACGACGTTGTTAAAATGCAGCTTGCCGGTAAAAGACAGGGGACTGCGGTCGTTAAGGGCAGATCTGACGTTTCTGGCAGCACAAGAAAACTGTACAGACAGAAAGGTACTGGAAATGCAAGATCCGGAGATATTAAATCTCCGGTTAGAAGAGGCGGAGGCGTTATTTTTGGACCCTCTCAGAGATCTTTTGCTTATAAGCTTCCCAAAAAGGTAAGGGCTCTGGGTTTAAAGATGGCCCTAAGCAGTAAACTTGCCGATAAAGAGCTATTTGTAATCGATGATTTTGGCATTGATCGTGTGAAAACAAAGGATTTTTCTTTAATCATCGATACGCTGAATTTGAAAAATATTCTTATTATTGCTGATGAGGAAGATCGCAACCTCCTGCTTTCTTCAAGAAATATTCCAAAGATAAAAGTTTTGAAAACAGAGGGGCTTAATGTCTATGATATTCTAAAGTATAAGAATCTTCTTATTAAGGAATCCTCAATTAAAAGTATTGAAGAGAGGTTTAATATATGAAAGAGTATGATATCATAAAACGTCCCCTTAATACTGAGAAAACAACCTTTCAGAAAGAATATTTTAATCAGATTTCCTTTGAAGTTGATAAAAGCGCAAATCGTGTTGAAATAGGTGATGCAATTGAGAGAATATTCAGTGTGAAAGTGAAGTCAGTCAGAACCATGCAGGTCAGGGGAAAATTCAAACAGCGTGGCAGGATTCTCGGGAAAAGGAGTAACTGGAAGAAAGCTGTTGTAAGGCTGATGCCCGGACAGAGAATTGATTTTTTTGAAGGTGTATAAAAAGAGGTAAACATGCCAATAAAGAAAACAAAACCAACATCCCCTGGAAGAAGAGCACAGGAATATCTTTCCTTTGAGGAAATAAGTAAAAAGAATCCTGAAAGAAAATTGCTGAGAAAGCTTAAAAAGACTGCTGGCCGTAATTCCAACGGAAGAATAACAAGCAGGCATAAGGGTGGTGGGACCAAAAGACATTATCGTATTGTTGATTTTAAAAGAGATAAGGACGGAATCCCTGCAAAGGTGTCTGCAATAGAGTATGATCCTAACAGAAGCGCCAGACTTGCGTTACTTGTTTATGCAGATGGTGAAAGAAGGTATATTCTGGCTCCAGGGGATATAAATGTTGGAGACAGAATCGAGACAGGCCCTGATGCAGATATTAAACCTGGAAATTGTCTGCCCCTAAGCAATATTCCACTTGGTACACGTATTCATAATATAGAGCTTAAAGCAAAGAAAGGCGGCCAGATTGTAAGAAGCGCCGGTGCATATGCAAGGCTCATGGCCAAAGAAGGTACCTATGCCCAGGTCCTGCTTCCGTCAGGTGAAGTAAGGATGATTCATTTAAAATGCAAGGCAACCATTGGAAGGGTTGGGAATGTAAAGCATGGTGATGTCAAACTTGGAAAGGCAGGCCGTTCAAGATGGCTTGGCAGACGTCCTTCAGTTAGAGGTGTTGCAATGAATCCTGTGGATCATCCCATGGGTGGAGGTGAAGGTAGATCTTCCGGCGGCAGGCAGCCGTGTACTCCCTGGGGTATGCCTACAAAAGGGTATAGAACGAGGAAAAACAAGAGGTCTGATCAGTATATCGTTAAAAGACGGACAAAGAGAAAATAAAAAGGTGAGCTGATATGCCAAGGTCGTTAAAAAAAGGTCCTTACATTGCCCAGGAACTTTTAGAAAAAGTGGTTGCTGCACAGAAATCAAAAAGCCATAAGGTCATTAAGACATGGTCCAGGAGATCTACTATATTTCCTGAGATGGTCGGAATTACTTTTGCTGTGCATAATGGTAAGAAATTTGTGCCTGTATTTGTCACAGAAAATATGGTGGGACACAAACTTGGAGAATTTTCACCGACCAGAACATTTTACGGTCATGCCGGTGACAAGAAATCAAAAATGAGATAATCACCCCTAAAGCGAGCTATGCCCGCAACCCAAGTGCCTAACTCAATTTCTTGTTTTTTATTATAGAAATTCAGGGGTAAGGCACTAATTACTGGTGTTAAAATATTTTGAGGATGTGAGATATGGAAGTTAAAGCAGTGGCAAAATATATACGAATATCCCCGCATAAGTTACGTGGTCCGGTTGATGCCGTTAAGGGCAGGCGCGTTGAGGAGGCTCTTAATTTACTTAAGTTCATGCCTCTTAAGGCAGCGGGAATTATATCCAAAACTCTTGGTTCGGCTGTTGCCAATGCCGAGCATAATAACGAGATTGACGTTGATGATCTTGTTGTTAAAAATATAATAGTTGATCAGGGACCAACCTTGAAAAGATTCAGGGCGAGAGCTCGGGGCAGAGGCGCAAGGATTCTTAAAAGATCCAGCCATTTAACGGTTATAATTGAAGAAACTGTCAAATAAGGAGGAGGGTACACAGCTTGGGCCAGAAAGTAAATCCAATTGGATTAAGATTAGGTATCGTAAAAACTTGGGACTCCAGGTGGTTTGCAGATAAAAATTATGCTGAGTTTATCTTTGAAGACCATAAAATAAGAAAATTTTTAAAAAAGAAGTTATTTCATGCTGGAATTTCAAAAATAGAAATTGAACGTTTTACTAAACGTATCAGACTTCGAGTTTTTGCGGCAAGACCTGGAATTATAATCGGGAAAAAAGGCTCAGAGATTGCACTTCTGAAAAAAGAACTTGAGAAGATGCTTACTCCGGAAGTTCTTATCGATATCAAGGAAGTTCGCAGACCTGAAATAGACTCTCAGCTTGTTGCAGAAAATATTGCTCTACAGCTTGAGCGGAGGATAGCTTTCAGGAGAGCAATGAAAAGAAGCGTTTCATCGGCCATGCGTTTTGGAGCACAGGGGATTAAGATTATATGTTCCGGAAGACTCGGCGGTGCTGAAATGGCCAGAACAGAGTGGTATAAAGAAGGCCGTATTCCACTTCATACACTGAGAGCAGATGTTGATTATGGATTTACCGAGGCAAGGACCACTTATGGAACTATTGGTATTAAGGTGTTTATCTTTAAGGGTGAAGTCTTAAATTCAGATCATAATATTGCAAGATAGTTATCAGTTGTCAGTTATCAGTTGTCAGGGTATTGGTTGTCAGGGT
>CAZLBE010000012.1:0-7101 GCA_964557635.1 uncultured Desulfobacterales bacterium | reverse complement strand
GCAAGATAGTTATCAGTTGTCAGTTATCAGTTGTCAGGGTATTGGTTGTCAGGGTGATGGCTTAAATTCTGATTGCAATATTACAGAATAAAATTTCAGATTTAAATACAAATTGTAGATCTTAAGACTACTGTTTAACGGATCACATAGATTTTGATTCCGTAAAGTGTTCAGCAGTCTGAAGATAGGAGATATGTTTATGCTGAGTCCTAAGAAAATGAAATACCGCAAACGCATGCGTGGAAGGCTCAAGGGAAAACCAACCGGAGGTACCAATCTTTGCTTTGGAGATTACGGGCTTCAGGCATTGGAGTGCGGATATGTCAGTGCAAGGCAGATTGAAGCTGCAAGGATTGCAATGACGCGAAAGATAAAAAGGGTTGGTAAAACCTGGATCAGGTTTTTCCCTGATAAACCGGTTACAAAGAAGCCGGCAGAAGTCAGAATGGGAAAAGGCAAGGGTCCTACCGATGCGTGGGTTGCCCCTGTCAAACCTGGTATGATTCTTTATGAAATGGAAGGAGTGTCAAGGGATGTTGCAAAGGAAGCCCTGCGTCTTGCATCTCATAAGCTTTGTGTTAAAACGCGTTTTGTAGAGAGGAGTTAACACCATGAAAATCAGTGAATTAAGAGCAATGAATGCTGATGAGATTACTAATAAACTTTTTGAATTGAAAAAAGAGTATTTTAATCTGAGGTTCCAGCATGGTGTTGGTCAACTTGAGAATACAGCCATTCTCCCTGCCATCAGAAAGGATATTGCAAGAATTAAGACATTATCCAAGGAAATGAATTTAAATATTTAAGTGTAATCTTTTGGAAAAGTTGATGCCATGAATAAAAGAGGAAGGAAAAGAGTACTTCAGGGAACAATAGTGTCGGACAAGATGGATAAATCTGTTGTTGTACAGGTTGAAACGCTTATTCAGCATAAGGTTTATAAAAAATATATTAAACGATATAAAAAATATGCAGCTCACGACAAAGATAATCTCTTCCATACCGGAGACATTGTTAAAATAACCGAGGAAAGGCCAATTAGCAAAACTAAGAGATTTCGTGTAAGTGAGATTGTCAAAAGAGCAGTTTGATTGAAGGGGAGTTGAAAAATGATTCAGACAGAAACAAGATTGACTGTGGCAGACAACTCCGGTGCTAAGGAACTTTATTGTATCAAGGTCCTTGGGGGCTCGAAAAGACGTTATGCAGGTATTGGTGACATCGTTGTTGTCTCTGTCAAGGAAGCTATTCCAAATGCCAAGGTAAAAAAGGGTGATGTTGTGAAGGCTGTAATCGTAAGGACAAAAAAGGAAGTTTCACGTCCTGATGGTTCCATGATCAGATTTGATGATAATTCAGCTGTTATTGTCAGTGGTTCAAACGAGCCCGTTGGTACCCGTATTTTCGGACCTGTTGCAAGGGAGCTTCGAGCCAAAAGGTTTATGAAGATTATATCCCTTGCCCCTGAGGTACTTTAACTGCTTTGGTTGGGAGAATCCATGCAAAAGAATAGAATAAGAATAAGAAAAGACGATAAGGTTAAGGTCATTGCCGGTAAGGATAAGGGTAAAATTGGCAAAGTTTTAAAAGTGCTCAGGAAAAAGAACCGGGCAGTTGTAGAAAATATAAATGTGGCAAAGATCCATCAGAAACCAACAAATGCAAATCCCCAGGGTGGTATTGTTGATACGGCCATGCCCGTGGCAATATCTAATCTTATGATTATATGCAATAGTTGTATGAAGCCTGTGAGAATAGGTGTAAAACAGCTTGAAGATGGTGATAAGGTCAGGTTTTGCAGAGAATGTAATGAGCAGATTGATGCATAGCAATACAGCCGGAGGAGCAAAATGTTGACTCTCAAAGAAATATATGAAAAAGAAGTAACTCCAGCGCTCATGGGTACCTTTGGCTATCGAAATGGAATGCAGGTTCCACAGCTTAAAAAGATAGTTCTAAATATGGGGATGGGCGAAGCAATTAAAAATATAAAGCTGCTTGATTCAGCTGTGGCTGATCTTGCTTTGATAGCCGGTCAGAAACCGGTTATTACAAAGGCACGAAAATCTATAGCGGCTTTTAAACTCAGGGAGGGCATGCCCATAGGGTGCATGGTTACCCTTCGTCGTGGTAAAATGTATGATTTTTTATACAAGCTTATAAATATAACTCTTCCCCGTGTACGTGATTTCAGAGGAATTTCTGGGAAAGCTTTTGACGGAAAGGGAAATTACAGCCTTGGAGTAAAAGAACATATTATTTTTCCTGAAATCGATTATGATAAAACAGACAGTATTAAAGGCCTTAATATATCAATAGTTACAAGTGCTGAAACTGACAAGGAAGGTAAGGAACTCTTAAGACTTTTAGGAATGCCTTTCAGAAATTGATATTTGGACAGCTTTGCAGTAAAAATAAATTACTCCCATGTGATTTTTATTGATATCAGTTCAGGGGTGTAAAAAATTAAGGAGGAAGGTTTGGCAAAAAAAGCTCTTATCGCAAAGGCTGGCAGAGAACCAAAATTTAAGGTTCGTGCTTATAACCGCTGTCCCATATGCGGCAGACCAAGAGGTTTCATTAGAAAAGCAGGTATCTGCAGGATATGCTTCAGGGAACTTGCATCCGCAGGAAAACTTCCTGGTGTTACTAAATCAAGCTGGTAATTTTAGATTAGAAATTTAATTTGCAGGAGATTATTATGTCAATGAGTGATCCCATTGCGGACATGCTTACCCGAATAAGAAATGGCGGTAAAGCAGAGTTCGAAAAAGTGGATATCCCCGGGTCAAAGTTGAAAGTTGAACTGGCGCGGGTTTTAAAAGAACAGGGATATATAAAAAACTATAAATTCCTTAAGGATGATAAGCAGGGAGTTCTTAGAATATATCTTAAATATGCAGGGGAAAGAAAGCCGGTAATTTATGGGATTGAACGTGTCAGTAAGCCAAGCCGGAGAGTTTATAAAAAGGCCAAAGAAATTACATCGGTTTTAAATGGCCTTGGAATTTCGATTATATCCACATCAAAGGGATTGATGACGGATAAAGAGGCGAAAAATGCGAATATGGGCGGTGAAGTTCTCTGTAACGTATGGTAGTCATAGGAGGAATAAATGTCTCGAATAGGTAAAAAGCCGATCCAGATTCCAGAAAAGGTTGAAGTGAACGTAAAGGACGATGCTATTATGGTAAAGGGTCCTAAAGGTTCACTTACCCGTACTCTGCATCGTGCTGTCAGTATTAAAATTGATAATGGAATTCTTGAAGTTGTACCTCGTTCAAACGGACGTCAGGATCTTGCCTTTCAGGGCCTTTTCAGATCATTGATAGCCAATATGATAACCGGGGTAGTAAAGGGTTATGAAAGAACCCTTTTACTGTCCGGAATAGGATATCGTGCTGAGATTAAAGGCAGTTCGGTTGTGCTTAACGTTGGATATTCCAATCCGGTCAATTTCGTTCTTCCCGTTGGAATAAGCGCAAGTGTTGAAAAAAATACAAAAATTGTCCTGTCAGGAATTGATAAGGAAGTTGTTGGAGAAACTGCAGCTATAATCAGAAGAGTGAGGCCTCCGGAGCCATATAAAGGTAAGGGAATCATGTATTCAGATGAGAGGATAATCAAAAAAGCAGGAAAAACTGCAGCAAAATAATTAAAATTCCAGGGGATAGAGCATCATGTCAAGTAAATCTGCAATAAAGCGCACTTCACGGCTTAAAAGAAAAAGAAGAATAAGAAAGGGAATAACCGGTACAAATGAACGTCCAAGGCTCAGTGTATTCAGAAGTTCAAAACACATTTATGCTCAGATTATAGATGATGAAAAGCGTGTAACATTGGTTTCTGCATCCACCTGTGACAATGATTTCAAAGAGACCGGTGCAAAGGGCAGTGATAAAAAAGCTGCTGCTGCTGTCGGAAAAATCATTGGCAAAAGGGCTCTTGATAAAGGAATCAAAAAAGTTGTTTTTGACAGGAACGGTTTTCTTTATCATGGACGTATTAAATCACTTTCAGATGGAGCCCGGGAAGCTGGGTTGAATTTCTAATTTAAGGAGGATGTTCCTTGGCGAGAAGACAGAGAGACTCAGAAGAAAATAATTTGATCGATAAAGTAGTAAGAATCAACAGGGTTGCAAAAGTTGTTAAGGGTGGCAGGAATTTCAGCTTCAGCGCTCTTGTTGTTGTAGGTGATGGAGAGGGCAGTGTCGGATATGGACTTGGTAAAGCCGGTGAGGTCCCTGAAGCCATCAGAAAAGGGCTTGATAAAGCCAAAAAATCAATGAAAAAAGTCCCTGTTCAGGATGGAACAATTCCATTTGAGGTAGTAGGCCATGCCGGTGCAGGCAGGGTGTTGCTTAAACCTGCTTCCCCGGGAACCGGAGTAATTGCCGGTGGTGGGGTCAGAGCGGTGCTTGAAGCAGCAGGTGTAACGGATATTCTGACTAAATGCATTGGAACAAATAATACTCAGAATGTTGTAAGAGCTACTATGGCAGGCTTGATGTCACTTGAAACAAAGGAAGAGGTTGCAAAAAGACGCGGCCTGAAACCTGAAGAGATATAACCGCCATGGGGCGGAGCTGGATTAGCCCAGCCGTCTCGCAACGAATTTAGAAAAAGAGGGGCTTGTAATGTCAGGTAAATTAAAAATTACACAGATCAGAAGTACCATTGGACGGCCGGAAAAGCATAGAAGGATAATACGTGCTCTTGGCCTGAAAAGAATGCATATGACGGTTGAGCATAATATGAATCCTGCCATTTATGGCATGGTTAAAAAAATTCCTCATCTTGTAACCGTGGAGGAGATCAATTAATGAAACTTTATGAATTATCTCCCGCATTAGGGAGTACAAAAAAGAGAAAACGTGTAGGAAGGGGTGTGGGCTCTGGTATGGGTTCAACATCTACAAGGGGAAATAAAGGGCATAATTCAAGATCGGGAGGAGGAGTGAGACCGGGTTTTGAAGGTGGACAGATGCCGCTTCACAGACGTCTTCCGAAACGTGGTTTTAAATCTATTTCAAAAAAGGTGATCTCCGTTGTAAACATAAATGCCCTTGACCGGTTTGAAGCAGGATCGACTGTGGATATCAAAACATTAAGGGAAGCAGGCCTTGTAAAAGGTAAAATTGACGGAGTGAAAATTCTTGGCACAGGAGAAATAAAGAAGTCTCTTTCGTTAAAGGATTGTCTTGTCAGCAAAAGTGCCAGGGCAAAGATTGAATCTGCCGGTGGAAATATTGAATTATAATTTAATCCGAGGTTTACATGCTTGAGAGCAGTTATAAGAATATAGTTAAACTTCCTGAACTTAAAAAAAAGCTTTTAATGACATTTGCCCTGCTGTTTGTTTACAGGATAGGTGTCGTAGTGCCTACTCCCGGGATTGACACAGCAGCACTTGCTTCCTTTTTTGACAGTGCCAGGGGTACCCTTTTTGCAATGTTTAATATGTTTTCAGGAGGTGCTTTAAGCAGGCTTTCTGTTTTTGCTCTGGGTATAATGCCGTATATCAGCGCTGCAATCATCCTTGAGTTGATGACTGTTGTAATCCCTCATCTTGAGCAGCTTTCCAAGGAAGGGGAATCGGGAAGGAAGAAAATTACAGAATATACAAGGTACTGCACAATCCTGTTAAGTGTTATTCAGGGTTTTGGAATAAGTGTAGGACTTGAAAGTATGACTTCTCCTGCAGGATCACCCATTGTGATGCATCCTGGGTGGTCATTCCGTATTGTAACAGTGATAACGCTTACAGCAGGTACCGCATTTATCATGTGGCTTGGTGAGCAGATTACGGAAAGGGGAATAGGTAACGGAATCTCACTTATTATTTTTGCAGGAATTGTGGCAAGAATGCCATCTGCAGTGGGCAATGTTCTGCGCCTTGTATCGAGCGGTGAGATGGGGATTTTTTCAATAATTATTTTAACAGTTCTCATGGTTGCCGTAATTGCTTTTATAATTTATATGGAACAGGCTCAGCGCAGAATTCCCGTGCAATATGCCAAGCGTGTGGTTGGCCGTAAAATGTACGGTGGGCAGAGCTCTCACCTTCCCCTGAAAATTAATACATCGGGCGTAATTCCACCTATATTTGCCTCATCTATTATAATGTTTCCCGCAACCATTGCAAATTTTATAAATCTGCCCATTATGAAAACGGTTTCCGGTTTACTGATGCCTGGAACCATTGTCTATAACATTATTTATATAGGCTTCATTGTTTTTTTCTGTTTCTTTTATACTGCTGTTACTTTTAATCCTGAAGATACAGCAGAAAATATGAAAAAAAATGGTGGATATATTCCTGGAATAAGGCCTGGAAAAAAGACAGCAGAATATATTGATAAAGTGTTGACAAGGATAACCATGGGCGGTGCTGTTTATGTGTCGGCTGTATGTGTTCTCCCAACACTGCTTATGACTAAGTTTAACGTACCTTTTTACTTTGGCGGCACTGCGCTTCTTATTGTAGTGCAGGTGGCCATTGATACAATTGCTCAGATTGAAGCCCATCTAATTACAAGAAATTATGAGGGTTTTCTTGGAAGGTCCGGTGGAAGTCATAAGTCAAGAAGATAATTTTCTGCAGTTTTTAAGGTATAAAGCGTATCAATTTATTTGCGAGTAGCTATAGTTATACTTCGACGACTGATAACAAAAGTGAAATTATTTTTATGGAAGTCTATAGTGCAAAGTTTTTAGTAAAGGAACAATATTATAAGGGGTAGATTATGGCTAAGGAAGAACCAATTAAGGTTGAAGGTACAGTACTTGAAACTTTGCCAAATGCAATGTTTAAAGTGGAACTTGAGAATAAACATCAGCTTCTTGCACATATTTCCGGCAAGATGAGGATGCATTTTATTAAAATTCTACCTGGTGATAAGGTGAGCGTTGAAATGTCACCCTATGATCTCACCAGAGGACGAATTACATATCGCTATAAATAGGAATACGTCTGTATTTGAGTTTATGCCATTGCTATAAAGTAAAGCGTAACTTATTATATTTATTTCGTTTTTTGTATGAGGTAGTAAATATTCGGCCAGCACCTCATCTTCGCCCATTTTGGCCTGCTCACATAGC
>CAZLBE010000011.1:2292-12228 GCA_964557635.1 uncultured Desulfobacterales bacterium | reverse complement strand
TGATCCGGCCGTATTTTTTTATTCGTAAGCGTTCACAGGGCACTGCACCTGCAGCATCGGAGTAAACGCTTACGGTTGGTGAATTGACTGTAAACGATTAATTTGATTCTTTGAGGCAATCCGGGCAAATTCAGATTCGCCTCATGGCGGTTATATAAGAACGCTGCTCAAAATATCGACATCGTAAGCTCCCGGCGACCGGTGTATTCAGCCCATCAGGACCCAAAGGTGATAAGCCCTTTTGTCCTGCCGGGCGTTAAGAAGCGCAGGCTGTTTGAGGACATACTTGACCGCAGTTCCTGCGCTTTAGACCGGCAGGGCAAAAGGGCCGCCGACGGTCCAGGGCTGAATACACCGGTCGCTGGGAGCGGCATATTCTGTTTTTTTAAAATGAGGAAATAATTCATGCTTATTATTGAAGAACTTAAAGTGGAAGTCGGAGGAAAGGAAATACTTAAGGATGTTAATCTTCATGTTCCTCCGGGAGAAACTCATATTTTGTTCGGTCCAAATGGGTCGGGAAAGACCACATTGATGATGACCATCATGGGCTTTTCCGAATATAGGGTAACAAGGGGAAAAATTATTTTTAAAGGTGAAGATGTTACTTATATGCCGGTAAATGAAAGGGCAAGGCTTGGTATAGGTATCATGTTTCAGCGTCCTCCGACAATAAACGGCCTGTCAAGCCGTCATATGGTTGAAATTTGTGCCGGTGACAGAGAAGTTGATATCGATAAATTATCGGACAAGCTTCAATTCAACGAATTTCTTGAAAGGGATGTTAACAGCAACCTTTCAGGAGGTGAAATAAAACGTTCTGAACTTCTTCAGCTTGCAGCACAGCAGCCTGATATGCTTTTACTTGATGAGCCCGGCTCCGGGGTTGACCTTGAATCCATTGCTATTCTCGGAGACACTATAAATTCCCTTTTAAATCGCGGTATACAAAAACAGCCCTCATGCCAGAAAACCATTATAGAAGAAAAACCAAAATCAGCACTTGTAATCACCCATACAGGGCATATATTGGATTATATCACTGCTGACAGGGGTCATGTTCTTTACCACGGCCAGCTCAGATGCTCAAGAAATGCAAGGGAAATTCTTAACTGGATCCGGGAATACGGATATGAGGAGTGTGTGTAGAATGCTCAGTATAAAAGATAATGATATGACAGGAAACAAACGAAAAGCAAAAGAGATAGATTTAACCTGTTATTCAACCGAGGATGACGGCTATGATTATGTGAATGATTTAAGCTGCATTGATGAAGCGGAGTCTGCTGAATTTGCAAGGGTAGGTCTTGAAACAGATGATTCATTAAGGGCCGGAACTTTTATTCAGAAAGATAATTCCATTGTTCACTGCAAAAAGATCACCAAAGGGGTTGAAATGACGGGGATGGCAAATGCTGTCAAACAGTTTCCCTGGCTTGAAAAATATATGTGGAGTCTTATCACCCCTGAAAAGGATGAATTTACCGAGTCTGTTAATCACAGCTCGCTTCAGGGTCTTTTTATAAGAGCGGAAAAGGGTGTTAAACCTGAAAAACCGCTTCAGGCCTGTTTTAATATCGCAAAAAACGGATTTTCCCAGAATATCCATAATATTATAATTGCAGAGGAAAATTCTGAAATTCACATTATTGCGGGTTGCTCCACATCGGATCATGTCCAGTCAGGGCTGCATATAGGACTTTCTGAATTTTTTGTTAAAAAAGGGGCAACCCTGAAATACACAATGATCCACGACTGGGGTGAAAATATATGCGTGAGACCGAGAACTGCCGTGCATGTGGAAGAAGGCGGGGCTTTTGTGTCCAATTATATATCTTTAAAACCAGTTGGTTCCCTGGAATCAAATCCTGTCACAATACTTGAAAAAGATGCCACGGCAAATTTTAACAGTGTACTTGTAGCAGGCAAGGATTCCTATATGGATGTGGGATCAATTGTGGAACTTAACGGACCAGGGGCAAGGGCTGAAATAATTTCAAGGGCAATTGCTGCAGGCGGTACAATTATTTCAAGGGGTCACATAAAGGGAAATGTCAAGGGTGTAAAAGGACATCTTGAATGCAAGGGGCTTATTTTAAAGGACGGGCTGCTCCATGCGATTCCTGAACTTTCAGCCTCTACTCCCGGAGTTGAAATGTCCCATGAAGCGGCTGTGGGTAAAATAGATAAAAGGGAAATCGAATATCTCATGGCAAGGGGGCTTGATGAGAATGAAGCTGTTTCAACCATTGTAAGGGGATTTTTGAATGTTGAGATTGACGGGCTTCCCCCTGAACTTGCAGCTACAATAGACAGGGCTGTCAAGGAAACAGAGCAGGACATGATGTAGGATAAAGAGATAATATTCATGACCATTTTTCAGGGAATATCATTTAAAGAAAAAGCGGATCTGTTGTCTTTTGAATATCTCAGATGTATCAGGTATGTGGATGACATTGACCTGACGGACAGCTTTCTGACAAAAAAGCTTTACTCCAAACTCATTTCAGCCTCACATCTGCTTGAGGATTTTCTTGATTTCCATGGTGCTAAAAATAACAGGACTTGGATTTTTTACAGGGAACTTACATCTGCCACACGTCATCTTTCCCTTGCCGGTTATTCCCAGAAGCATATTCTAAACCGCTTAAAGTTTTATGACTTGGGTGATATTAAATCCTTTACCTATGAATCGGAAGATACCCTGAGAATGATCCAGGATTCCATAAAATTTTCTGCTCCCATTATCCTTGATGAAGCAGAACGTCTCAGCATAAAAGTTCCTGAAACAGGATACAATAGAAATTTTTTCCCTCAGATTACAACAAATGAACAATTGGAACATAATATTGATGATCATGAAAATAAATTTCAGCAGAAGCAGAAAATTACCAGTATTGCCAGTGATTTTCTTGAGCTTGTCAATGATTTTGAAAAGTTTTCCTTTTATGAGAGATATAGCAGTGTCAAGATAAGAGAACTTGTTCCTGAAAAGGTTAATGAGGTTGAGATCAGGCGTTTTGAGATGCTTCTACACAACCTTCAGTCAAGTTTTGATTCCTATGTCATCCATGGCGGATTTAAATTCGGTAACACAAAACTGAAACAATTAAGAAGTCATCTTTCGATCACTTTCCATCTCCTCCAGGCAATGGGCAGACTGCTGCATTTTTATGAAAGGCATCTCCACGGTATTGAGTACAAGGATCAGTATAAAAGTGTCAGTGAATCTTTGTCCGAATTAATTGATCCGGATGTCCTACTTGACAGGGCTGTAAATTATGGTCTTTTTTATGCGGGTCAGTTTTTATCTTCAGGGAAAAGACTTGCCTCTGATATTTTAAATGAAAATATTGAGCGTTCTTCCATAGTTGTAGGTATACCGGAAGAAAGGGGTTTTCACAGCAGGCCGAGCCTGCTTGTGGCTAAAATAGTCCAGCATTATGGCGGTGAGGTTGAGCTGTGCGTGGGGGAAGATAAATTTGATGCTGCAAGTGTACTTGATATCCAGTGGGCAGGCGGTAAAATAAAAAAGGAAAACATAAAAGAAGTTATGTTCAAAGGGGACTCCAGAGCCCTTGCTGATCTTGAAATCCTTGCAGGTGTTAATTATGGTGAGGATTCCATGGGAAAGGGGGTTCCTCTTCCTGCAGAATTATCATATCTCAGGTGATTTAAGGAGATGGTCTTTGTGTATTAAAAGGAGAGTATTATTTTTTCAGGAAAAGAAATTTTTGCCTTAATAGTTGCAGGCGGTAAGGGCCTGAGGATGGGGTCAAAAATAAAAAAACAGTATATGCCCTTTGCAGGTGTTCCAATCATTGTTCATACAGTGAAAAATTTTGCTTCTTTTCCGCTAATTGATGGGATTATCCTTGTAGTTCCTGAAAAAGATATGGTTTTTTGTCATGATAATATGTTAGTGCCCCATGGTCTTGATTTGTCGGTCTCCATGGTTAAGGGCGGAAGAAAACGTCAGGACTCAGTTAAAAACGGGCTGAAAGAAGTTAAAAAACACGCTTCTCTTCCCGGGAATGTGCTTGTCATGATTCATGACGGGGTAAGACCCTTTGCAGATCATGTATTAATGGAAAGATGTATAAAAGGTGCAATTGAACACCAGGGGGCCTGCGTTCCCGCCATAGCTGTTCATGATACATTAAAGAAATCAGATGACCATGGTTTTGTTTTAAAAACTGTTGCAAGGGATCACCTTTATCAGGTTCAGACTCCCCAGGTGTTTGACCTTGACCTTATAATTAAAGCATATGATCATGCTGAAAAGAATCATTTTTCAGGCACAGATGATGCGTCGCTTGTGGAGAATTCAGGGAACAGGGTTTTTATGGTAAAGGGCTCTAAAAAAAATATTAAAATCACAACCCGGGAAGATTTTTTTCTTGCAGATGCTTTTCATGCCTGTTCAAATAAAAAATTTGTGATTTGATATTGTAAATTGTAAGAACTGTTTTACTTTACTTATCTAAAATTTATATTTTTTAAAAATATCAGATAAAAATATTAAATAAGATTAAGATACATAATAGAAATATGCAAATAGAAAGATAAATAAAAGGAGTTTAAATGGCCGAGACCGACATAGACGATCTTGTCGAAATTATTGAAAGAGAGGATGATATTGATAATATACCAACAACTCTTCCCATGATGCCGGTAAGGGATGTTGTTATTTTTGTTGATATGCTCCTGCCCCTTTTTGTGGGGCGTAAAAAATCCACTAAGGCAGTTGAAGAGACATTGAATACGGATCAATATCTTTTTCTTTCAACACAGAAAGATTCAGAGATAGAAAATCCAACATCGGATGATCTGTATGAAACAGGTACAATAGGCAGGATTCAAAAAATGCTTAAACTGCCCGATGGGCGGGTAAAAGCCCTTGTGCAGGGAATAGCAAAAGCAAAGATTGTAAAGTATTTAAAAAAGCGTTCCTGGTTCCAGGTTAAAATAGAAATTATCAAGGATATAGAGCTTGAAGAGATCAATATTGAAGTTGAAGCTCTCATGAGAAATGTCAGGGAGAGCAGTGAAAAAATCCTTGCACTAAGGGGTGAAATGTCAAGTGATGTGGGACATCTTCTTGAGCATATTGAATCCCCGGGAAAACTTGCAGATCTTGTTGCATCCAATCTAAGGCTTAAGGTGGAAGATGCCCAGACTCTGCTTGAAACCATTGATCCTGTAAAGCGTTTAATGACGGTTAATGATTTTTTAACAAGAGAGGTTGAACTTTCCACAGTTCAGGCAAAAATACAGACAAATGTAAGAGATGAAATAACAAAAAGTCAGCGTGATTATTTTTTAAGGGAACAGGTAAGGGCAATTCATCGGGAGCTTGGAGAAAGCGATGATAAATTTGCTGAAATAGAAGAGTATAAAAAGAAGATAAAAAAGGCAAAAATACCTGAAGAATATGAAAAAGAGGCTTTTAAGCAGCTCAAGAGAATGGAACAGATGCACTATGACTCTTCAGAGGCATCTGTTATACGAACCTACCTTGACTGCATTGTGGAAATGCCCTGGAGTAAATCCACAAAGGATTTTCTTGATATTAAAAAATCAGCAGCTATTCTTGATAAAAATCATTATGGATTAAATAAGGTTAAAGAGAGAATACTTGAATATTTAAGCGTTCGTAAGCTTAATCCAAAAATGAAGGGACAGATACTCTGCTTTGCAGGGCCTCCGGGTGTGGGGAAAACTTCACTTGGCCGTGCCATTGCCATGGCAATGAAGCGTAAATTTATCAGAATTTCCCTTGGCGGTATACGTGATGAGGCAGAGATACGCGGCCACAGAAGAACCTATATAGGAGCAATGCCCGGTAGAATTCTTCAGAGTTTAAGGCAGTGTGGTACAAACAATCCTGTTTTCATGTTAGATGAAATAGATAAACTTGGCAGTGATTTCAGGGGGGATCCTTCATCTGCCCTGCTTGAGGCCCTTGATCCTGAACAGAATTCAGAGTTCAGTGATCATTATCTTAACATGCCCTTTGACCTGTCAAAGGTTTTATTTATTCTCACCGCCAATATGACTGACACAATTCCTTCTGCTCTGCTTGACAGGATGGAGGTGATTAGAATATCCAGTTATACAAGGGAAGAAAAATACAAGATTGCCACAAAACATCTTTTTCCAAGGCAGGTTAAGGAAAACGGGCTTATAAGAAGATCCATTAATATCAGTTCAGGTGCCATGGCTTCCATTATATCGGAATATACACTTGAATCAGGCGTGAGAAACCTTGAAAGAAATCTTGGTACAATCTGCAGGAAAATAGCAAGAAAGATAGCAGAAGGGGAAAAGGGTAAATTTTCCATCACAAAGCAGAACCTTGAACAATATTTAGGACCTCCAAAATTTTTAACTGAACTTGACCAGGAAGAGAGTCAGGCAGGTCTTGTGACAGGGCTTGCCTGGACAGAGGTTGGCGGAGAAGTGCTGTACATAGAGGCCGCTCTGTTAAATGGCAAAGGAGAGCTTATCATAACGGGACAGATAGGCGATGTCATGCAGGAATCAGCAAGGGCTGCCCTTACCTATACAAAGGCAAATATGGATAAATTAGGTATTGATAAGAAACAGTTTGAAAATAAAGATATCCATATTCATGTACCTGCAGGTGCCATACCAAAGGACGGTCCTTCGGCAGGTATTTCAATTGCCACTGCAATTATTTCCGCATTAACAGGTAAAAAGGTAAATAATACAGTTGCCATGACAGGAGAAATTTCATTAAGGGGAAGGGTACTGCCCATTGGTGGATTAAAGGAAAAGGCTCTTGGCGCATTAAGGGCCGGGATAACAACCATTATAATACCTGAGAAAAATGTCAAAGATCTTTATGAAATACCTGAAACAGTTAAAAAGAAAATAAAATTTATCTGTGTAAAAAATCTTGACGAGGTACTTGAGGTGGCCTTTAAATTATCGTAATCGTTCACATGGCACTGCACCTGCAGCACCCTGTGAATGCTTACAGTTCACGAATTGACTGTGAACTATTGCAAATTGTCTGATGATTGATTGTAACAATAGCAGGCCGTTGTCCGGAGAATTTTTATGAAAATAATTGCAGTGGATACTTCTGAAAAATCCTGCAGCACTGCCCTTGTTGAAAATGGAATTCCCATATGTGAAGAGTTTTATTCAAGGGGGAAAACCCATTCTGCCGTTTTAATGAGCATGGTTGATCATATGATAAATAAAAGGGCAGGGATAACAATGGATGAGATTGACGGGTTTGCAGTTGCAAAGGGCCCTGGAAGTTTTACAGGACTTCGTATCGGTATAAGTGTTGTAAAAGCTGCTGCCTATGCACTTTCAAAACCCGTGGCAGGTATATCCAGCCTTGACGGTATTGCCTGGCAGTTCTCCTGTTCCTCTCTTCCTGTCTGCGCTATGATGGATGCAAAAAGGGGGGAGGTTTACACGGCTGTTTATTATTTTAAGTGTGGGGTGCTTGAAAAAAAGACAGAAGAGAAGGCCCTTGATCCTCAGAAGGCAAGTGAAATGGCAGGAAAAAATGTTGTGTTTGCAGGATCAGGCGCTGTTGCCTTTAAGGATATTATTGCTGACTGTCTTGGTACAGGTGCTGTTTTTGTCCCGGAATTTAATAACAGTATCAGTGCTGCTGCCATAGCTTATGTTGCTTTTAAAAGACCTGAACTTCTTTCCTTTGATTTTTCTTCTGCTCTGCCCCTTTATCTTCGCAGGTCGGATGCAGAGGTAAATTATAAGAAATATTCTCAGCGGTTTTGTTGACAATGACTGGGTTTTTTGATATTTTTGTCCATCTTAAGCTTGATTATAGTCAGTGTTATTGCTGATATTTTCATATAAGAAACTTTGTGTACCAGTGCGGATTTTGGCTTACACTACTTTGGCCCATAGTTTGTCAGAACCTTTGATCCTTTGAGGCTGCCGGGTAAATCTAGCTCTGCTTCATGGCGGTTATATTTTTAATGGCGGTCTTTTATTTGTTTTAAGGACATGTATAAATAATTGGGATTTCTAAAATATGGATAGATCAAAGTGGCCTGCAAAAGCAGATTTTCCCATAGCAAGGCCGGGGTTGTTTTATATATGCGGGGCTATTGCTGTTACAGCCCTGCTTTTTTTTATGGCCTGGATTCTGCCCGCCCTGATTGCTGTTTTTATTACCCTGTTTGTCTGCTGGTTTTTCAGGGATCCTGACAGGAAAATTCCTGAAGATGAAAATGCCATTGTCTCTCCTGCAGACGGGAAGATTTTACTTGTTGAAAATCTTGATAAAAATGATTTTATTGATGGGCACTGCATTAAAGTCAGTATTTTTATGAATTTGTTTAATGTCCATGTAAACCGTATCCCATTTACAGGTAAAATTATCAAAACGGAGTATTTCCCAGGTAAATTTTTTAATGCATCTTTTGATAAATCTTCAAAGGATAACGAAAGGAATGCTCTTGTAATCAGTACAGACAAGGATCAATTTTATGCCGTGGTGCAGATTGCAGGGCTTATTGCAAGACGAATCGTATGCAGAACGGGGCGTGGAGATTATTTAAAAATAGGGGATCGTTATGGAATGATATGTTTTGGTTCACGCCTTGATATTTATCTTCCTTCATCAACTAATATTTCAGTTTTGCCAGGAGAAAAGGTCTCGGCCGGAGCTTCCATTATAGGTTATATGAAGTAATTTTATTCCGGAGTGTTTTGTAGTGTTTTCTGTTTGTTTTATAATTTGTCAGAAACTTTACTTTTTTGAGGCAAATCCGGTTAAATCCGGATCGGCCTCATGGCCGTTATTAGAGGAACGGGAAAAAGGGAATAGACTTGGATTTGTGATGTACAAGGGGATAAAAAAATGTCCCCGCTGATCAGGAGAAATTTCAATGCAAAAAAAAGAATTTAATGTGATTGTTGCCGGTGCTACCGGTGTTGTCGGAAAGCAGATGATTGAATGTCTTGAAGAACGTGAATTCCCTGTGAAGAATATTAAATTTTTAGCATCGAGCCGTTCTGCAGGTAAAAAACTAAAGTTCATGGGTGAAGATGTCGTAGTTGAAGAGATGACCCGGGATTCCTTTAACGGGTATGATATTGCTGTCTTTTCTGCAGGAGGAGCGGCAAGCCTTGAATTTGCTCCGGCAGCAGCAGATTCCGGCTGTGTTGTTGTTGACAATTCAAGTGCATGGCGCATGGATTCCGATATTCCACTTGTTGTACCTGAAGTAAACCCCCATGCGGTTGCTGATTATAAGAAAAAAGGAATTATTGCCAATCCAAATTGCTCAACCATACAGATGGTAGTTGCCCTAAATCCCGTTTACAGAGAATTTGGTATTAAAAGGCTTGTTATCTCTACATACCAGGCAGTTTCAGGTTCCGGGAAGAAAGCCCTTGATGAACTCCTTGAACAGTCTAAGGATATTTTAAATTTTAAAGAAGTTAAGACAAGTGTTTATCCGCATCAGATAGCATTTAACTGCCTTCCCCATATTGATTCTTTTCTTAACACAGGTTATTCAAAGGAAGAGATGAAAATGGTGAACGAGACCAGGAAAATTTTTGAAGACGATAAAATAGGGGTGACTGCAACAACAGTGAGAGTTCCGGTGTTTTACTCTCATTCCGAGTCTGTAAATATTGAAACTGTAAAGCACGCTTCTGCCGAGCAGATTAAACAGCTCATGAAAGATGCTGATGGTGTTGAACTGCTTGATGATCCTGCTCATAATATTTATCCGCTTGCAATTGACGCAGCTGGTAAAGATACAACATTTGTTGGAAGAATCCGCCAGGATGAGAGTATAGAAAATGGAATAAACATGTGGATTGTGGCTGATAATATAAGAAAAGGTGCCGCAACTAATACCGTTCAGATTGCACAGCTTTTAGCTGAAAAATATTTATGTAATTAATACT
>CAZLBE010000011.1:0-2192 GCA_964557635.1 uncultured Desulfobacterales bacterium | reverse complement strand
AATACCGTTCAGATTGCACAGCTTTTAGCTGAAAAATATTTATGTAATTAATACTTTTGTCAAAAATGATAACGATTGAGAGATGGAGAATAAGATAATTTGGATCAGATACCAATTACAGTAGAGGGGTTTGACGCTTTAAAACAAGAGCTTACACGGCTTAAAACCATTGAACGCCCGGAAGTTATAAAAGCAATTGAGACTGCAAGGTCACATGGTGATCTGTCTGAGAATGCCGAGTTTGATGCTGCAAAGGACAAACAGTCTTTTATTGAAGGTAGAATAGGAGAGCTTGGATATAAAATTGCAAATGCAAAAGTTATAGATCCTGATTCGGTGCCAAAGGATTGCGTAAGATTTGCAACAAAGGTTCTTCTTGAAAATATTGATTCAGGAGAAGAAGTTGAATATATGATTGTTGGTCAGGAAGAATCAGATATCAAAAAGGGGAGGATATCAATATCTTCACCCCTTGGAACTGCGCTGCTTGGTAAAAGGCCAGGTGATGAAGTTGTGATTCAGGCTCCTGGCGGTAAAAGAAATTATGAAATTATTGATATTTTATAGGAGGTTTTTGTTTTGGCAAGAGTTACCATTGAAGATTGTTTGAAAAAGGTACCGAGCCGTTTTGCACTTGTACATATGGTGGTAAAGAGGGTGAGACAGGTCAGGGAAGGTGCTGAATTTATGATTAAAGGATCAAAAAATGAGGATGTTGTAACTGCCTTAAGAGAAATTGCTGCAGATAAAGTGGTTTTACAGGAGCCTTTAAAATCTAAATAGAGAAAAAAATCTTTGCATAAAGTGACAATAAAATATGATAGATATTCAAAAACAGCGGGATTACAGGCATATTCCCATAGATAAGGTTGGAATCAAGGGACTTAAATATCCTATCAGGGTATTGGATAAAAAAAGCCGCGGCCTTCAATCTACCGTTGCAGAGATCAATATGTATGTTGATCTGCCCCATCACTGCAAGGGCACTCATATGAGTAGATTTGTTGAAATGCTGCATTTGTTCAGAAAACAGGTTTCATTAGAGTCCATTATTAATATTCTTGAAGATATGAAAAATGTACTTGGTGCAAAATCTTCCCATATTGAGATTACTTTTTCATATTTTATTGAGAAGGCATCTCCTGTCACAGGCTCAAAGGGGCTTATGAACTATACATGCTCTATTCTCGGTTCATCGGCACCTGATAAAAGTAATGATATGGTCCTTAGAGTTGCCGTTCCTATTACATCAGTATGCCCGTGTTCAAAGGAGATAAGTGATTATGGGGCTCATAATCAGCGCGGGGAAGTTCTGGTCAGTACCCGATTTAAAAAATTTATCTGGATAGAGGATATTATAGAACTTGTTGAAAAATCCGCTTCATGTGATGTTTATTCCGTACTGAAAAGAGAAGATGAAAAATATGTTACCGAACATGGATATAATAATCCAAAGTTTGTTGAGGATGTGGTAAGGGATGTTGCACAGATTCTCATGCAGGATGACAATATCACCTGGTTTTCAGTAAGTGCTGAGAATTTTGAATCAATCCATAATCACAGCGCATATGCCTATATAGAGAGGGGCAGTTTTTAGAAGATTTAAGAATTTTCAACGTCCTTAATACTCTAAAAAATGACGGGCTTTTTGCCATGCGGGAATATATTGGACCTCGCTACTTACAATTTACGGACAAACAAATTCAAATAGCAAATTTAATATTGGAAAGCCTGCCAGATACGCTGAAACGAACGAGGCTTGGCAAATTAAAACAAACCCCTTTTCGTCCGACTTTTGATGAAGTATACAATGATGACCCATCCGAGGCGGTAAGAAGTAATGAAATTATGGATATTGCCCGTACTTCTTTGAACATACTCACAGAAAACATGACAGGGGGGACAATACTTAATCCCTTATTGAACGATATTGCTGATAACTTTAACAGGGATGATGAGGGGAAAGAAGTGTTGATGAATATTGTTGCCATTGAGGACAGTATGATTCAATTGGGCATAATTCCAAGTGACTATGTTTTCTTGGTTGCCAATAAAAAAATGAATAGCACTCGCATCCTATCCAAATTTAGGAATAAACACCGTATAGCGGGTAGTATGAGGAAGCTCCTTAAGGGGCTAATTAGTGCCTGACCGAAAACCCCAGTTTTTCAAAAAAGCGCGGATAAATCGTC
>CAZLBE010000010.1:7878-12675 GCA_964557635.1 uncultured Desulfobacterales bacterium | reverse complement strand
TTTGGTTCCTTTGAAGATACGGCAGTTACAAGAACAATCGTTTCTCCATACTGTACCACAACAGCGCCTGAAGCCTGTTTTGCAATTTTACCTGAACTGATGGTAAAATCAATTCCATTTAGTTGAGTTGTAATAATTTTTTCCATAAAAACCTCCTGTTACAAGGCGGCTGCCAACATCTTTTTTTGCAAATAAATCCACACCTCCAGCATAAAAATTTAAATTAATTTTTATGCTGCATATGCGAATTTATTTAAATTAAATTAAGATGAAAGGCAAAAAAACGCCGCCGTTAATAAAAAACCGGCAACTGTACAAAAACAGATGCCGGTTACACTAAAATCTAATCAGCCAATAACTTTTATCTTCGTAAACCAAGTTTTTCAATAAGAGAACGGTATCTTATTACATCTTTTTTCTTTAAATAATCAAGAAGGCTGCGCCTCCTTCCCACAAGGATGAGAAGTCCCCTTCTTGAATGATGATCTTTTTTGTGTATTTTAAGATGCTCGGTAAGATAAGAGATCCGATATGTCAGGATCGCGACCTGCACTTCAGGTGACCCTGTATCACCATCATGAAGCTTAAACTTCTCAATCATTTCTTTTTTGTTTTCAGCCTGTAAAACCACTTTTAAACTCCTTTTTCCTGGAATAAATAAATTCTGGCTTTTTTTCTCATTCACGCTGATGAATGACCGGCTATCCAATATTCCATCCAGACAGCCGAAAAGCCGACAAAAACAATAATTACACTTTTAAATTCTCTTTCATCTCTGCGGTAAATTCATGTCAATCACAAGGATTGCTATGATTTATTATTTCTACTAACAGTTAAGATATAAAAACACAACAATAATTATATCTGTTAGACGTTTTATCATATTCCACCACAGCTGCAAGGTTACCGTTTTTATCAACAATTCTTACCAAAGTATCTAAGCAGGGTTCAACCCCATCACCTGCACCTATTCTCTGACCAAATTTAATTTTTTCAATTGTTTTATCACTAACTGAAACAACGGGCATAAAGGAAAGAGATTCAGAAGGAGAAATAACATATTTCAATGCTGATTTTTTATCCAAATTTTCAAGTTCAGCAAGTGTGATGGCATTTTCCATTGAAAATCCGCAGGCATACGTTCTGACAAGTGAAAACAGATGAGCTGCACAGCCGAGTTTTTCACCAATATCCCGGGCAAGACTTCTGATGTAAGTGCCTGATGAACAATGAACATCAATGGTAACAAAAGGAAGATCAATTTTTTTTACTGCAATACTTATTATCTCTATCTCCCGTGGGGGCTTGGTCACTATTTTCCCCTGCCTTGCAAGTTTGTAAAGGGGCTGGCCGTTATGTTTCAGTGCAGAATAGACCGGGGGCTGCTGTCTATAAATGCCTTTAAAACTTGCCACTGCCCTTAAAATCATATTCTCTGACAGAGAATCAAGAACTGACTGATCGGTCTGTTTTACAGCAATTCCTGTGGGATCAAGGGTATCGGTTTCAAAACCAAGATGAACAGCTCCGGTATATTTTTTTTCTCCGCCAAGCAGAAATCTGGAAAGTTTTGTTCCTTTGTTTATACCACAGACAAGCAGTCCCGTTGCAAAAGGATCAAGGGTTCCTGCATGACCTGCTTTTTTTACACCAAGCTTTTTTTTTACCCGAAAAACAACTTTTGCAGAAGATATTCCGGCTGGCTTGTCAATTACAATAATACCGTTTTTTGTCATTTTGCAATTGATTTCAGGAGAATATCTATTTTAGCTCCTCTGTCAAAGGAGGTATCGTAGATGAATTCCAACTCAGGCATGTATCTCAACCCCAATTTTGAAGCAAGCTGCTTTTTAATGAATCCACGGGAACTTGCAAATCCCTTAACGGCGTTTGCTATTTTAAATTCATCTCCAAAAACAGAAAAATAGACATGGGCAACCCTTAAATCAGAACTTACCCTGACACTGCTGATCGTTGCCATTTCAAGCCTTGGGTCCTGCACCTTTTTTTTTAACAGGTCAGAAAGAACGGCTTGAATTCTTATGCCAACTCTTTCTGCCCTTGCATAGGGTTTCATTCTTTTACAGGCTCCATTTCAGGTCTTCTCTCTTCCATCTGGTAACATTCAAAAACATCACCTATTTTTATGTCGTTGTATTTCTCAAGACTGATACCGCATTCATACCCTTGAACTACCTCTTTGACATCATCTTTAAAACGCCTTAAAGAAGATAAAACGCTGTCGCATTTTACAACCCCGTCCCTTAACAGACGGATTTTCTCACCCCTGGCAACTTTTCCCTCAACCACAAATGATCCTGCAATTGTACCTTTATTGGGAATAACAAAAGTGTCACGGACCTCTGCCCTTCCAATGATGACTTCATGAAAGGTTGACGGCATCAGCCCGTTAATGGCAGCTTTAATATCATTGATAACATTATAAATGATATCATAAAAACGCATGTCCACATTTTCTTTTTTTGCCATTTCACGGACCTGTGATCCGGGGCGAACGTTAAATCCAATGATAATGGCATGTGAAACAACTGCAAGTGAAACATCGGATTCATTAATTGTGCCTGTCCCGGAATGGACAATATTTATAGTTACCTCATCCTTTGCAAGTTTCATTAAAGAGTCATTAAGTGCTTCAATGGAGCCGTTGACATCAGCCTTTATGATAAGGTTTAATTCCTTAGCCTGATCAGCGACCATGCTTGCAAAAAGTTTTTCAAGGTTTGCACGGCTTTTCTTTGCAAGTTCTTTTGAACGCTGCTTCTGCATTCTGTGAAGACTTATCTGTTTTGCGTCTTTTTCAGAATCAAGGGCCACAAATTCATCCCCTGCTTCAGGAACTCCGCTTAAACCAATAATTTCAACCGGAGTACTGGGACCTGCTTCATTTATACTGGTTCCTGTATCATCGATCATTATTCTGATTTTACCGGCATGTAATCCGCACACAACGGGCTGACCTGTCTTTAAAGTACCCTGTTCAACAAGAATCGTTGCAATGGGACCTCGACCTGCATCAAGACGCGCCTCAACAACATGTCCCTTTGCAAGCCTGTCAGGATTTGCTGTTAATTCCAGCACTTCAGACTGTAAAAGAATCATCTCAAGAAGCGTATCAATTCCCGTTTCAGCCTTTGCCGAAACTTTGACAAAAATAACATCACCGCCCCAGTCCTCTGAAACAAGTCCATGCTCAGATAACTCACGGATAACCCTGTCGGGATCGGCATCCGGTTTATCCATTTTATTTATTGCAACTACAACTGGAACACCTGCATCCCTGGAGTGATTTATGGCTTCAATGGTCTGGGGCATCACACCATCATCTGCTGCAACAACAAGAACAACAATATCTGTTACCTGGGCACCCCTTGCTCTCATGGATGTAAATGCAGCATGGCCCGGGGTATCAAGAAAGGTAATTGTTCCATTTTTTGTTTTAACATTATATGCCCCTATATGCTGGGTAATCCCGCCTGCCTCACCTGTCGTTATTTTTGATTTTCTTATAACATCAAGAAGTGAGGTCTTACCATGATCAACATGACCCATTATCGTAACAACAGGAGACCTTTTTATCTGTTTTCCTGCATCATTTTCCGTATCATGGGCATGTATGAGAATATCTTCTTCAAAGGAGGCTTTTTCAACTTCAAATCCAAATTCCGACGCTACAAGGGTTGCTGTATCAAAATCTATTGTCTGATTCAATGTAACCATAACACCAAGGGTCATGAGTTTCTGAATCATCTCATTGGCTTTAATACCCATTCTTTTGGCAAATTCCGAAAGTTCTATGGTTTCATCAATTTTTATACGCCGTTTTATTGCCTTAGGAGTTGTAATAGTTGTACTTAAAATTTTACTCTTTTTTGCCCTGGAATCCTTTCTACGTCCTCTTTTACCTCCACGTTTACTCTCATAGAGGTCTTTTCCTTCAACTATGGATTTTCTTTTTCTCACTCTTTTTTTCTTACTTTCAAACGCTTCACCGGCCACAACGCCATGATCTTTTTTCTTTTTATCTTTTTTCCTCATAACCTTTGGTTCAGCAGGAGGCCCTGTTACAGGTATGGGATCAGGTTTAATAAATTTTTTCCCCTTAACGGGTTTTTTATATGCAGGTTTTGCAGAAGATCTTGCCGGCTTATCAACGACTCTTTTAGGTCTGAAATGTTTTCCTTTTAATCCATGCTTTTCCTTTTCAGAACCAACAGGAATCGGTACAGCCATTCTTATAATTTTTGCAGGTGTTGATTTTTTGACAGTTTTCTTTTTTCTACGCCTCTTCTTTTTTGTGTCTGAATCATGGGATCCTTTTTCAGGGGTCACTTCAGATGAACCTTTTTTTTCTTTAGTTTTATTTTTTTCTTTAGTTTTAATTGGAGACTCAGTTTTTATTGTAGTGACCGGTTTCCCACTATCTTTACTTTTCACATGAAGTTTTTCAATATCTGCCTTTTCAACCTTTAATTCAACTTCAGTACCCTGATCCCCATCTTCCCTGTTTCCAGTATCTTTTGCAGGACTTTTCTTTGTTTCTTTATTTAATACCGTTTTAGTTTTTACTTTTTCATCATCCTTTTTCCCGGAAACTTCCTGATCCTTTTTTTTAATGTCTGCCATAACCGGTTTTTCTGTTTTTGCAGAAGAGGCCGGCTCAATTTTGCTTTTTTCCTCCATAGCTTCATTTTCAGGCAGAGCCTTAACTTTCACAGGTTTCTCAGGTTTTACAGGCTGGGCGCTTTCTACCGGTTTAATAATTTTTGCAGATTCAAC
>CAZLBE010000010.1:0-7778 GCA_964557635.1 uncultured Desulfobacterales bacterium | reverse complement strand
CAGGTTTTACAGGCTGGGCGCTTTCTACCGGTTTAATAATTTTTGCAGATTCAACTGGTTTTGCAGGCTTCTTTGCAGACTTTACAGGTTCCGAAGGCTTTGCAGTCACATCCTTTTTTCTTAAAGAGTCAACAGCAGTTTCGGATTTAACAGATTCCCTGTTATCTTTTTTATCAGTTTTACTTAAGATCTGTTTTTTCTCCTCTTTAGCCGTTTTATTCTCAGAATCCGTTTTTAAATTTTCTGATCTTTTCTGAACATCAACTGCATCTAACTGTGCTTTTGCATCTAACTGCTCTTCCTTTGAATCTACTGGTTTAACAGTTTCCTGCTGATCTTCGGGCGCATCTGAAACAGGCAAAGATTTTTTTTGTTTACGTCTGCGAATTACCGATGACTTCACTCTGATATCAGATTGAACTTTTTTCTTTCCAAACAGATTTTTCTTAATTTTAACAACAACTTCATCTTCCAAAGAGCTCATATGGCTTTTCACATCTATGTTCATAGCCTTAAGCTTTGAAAGCAATACTTTATTTGTCATATTCAGCTTTTTGGCCAGCTCATATACTCTGATTTTTGCCATATATTCCCCCAAATGTTTTTTTATACTTTTATCTAAACTATTTGTTATTATTCAGCCACAGATCCCCACTGATAAGCACGGATGTTTTTTATTATTAATAAACCATCTTCAAGCTCATCATAAACTTAAAAAAAATTTTAAAAATAAACAATTGCAATATCAATATTTTTAAACATATCTGCGTTCATCTGTGTAAATCCGCGGCTGAATAGTTACAACTATTTATTCTTTCAGTTCAATGTTAACATCATCGTTTACATCATCATCATTGATTTTTTTCTGTTGATTTTCATCGGTTCCGAAATCAACTTCATTTTGAACCAGAGACTCAGCAGCATCAGGTTCAATATCAATCAACTCCTTTTCAGAATCAACAGGTTTATTGTCATCCGGATTATCATTTTCCATCAATGGTTTATCCAATGGCTCTTTTTTCTCTTGATACCCATTAGCGAGGAGCACCACGGCATTTTGTATAATTTTTTCTACTTCCGGAAGTGGAATGCCGGTTAAAGATGCGATGTCAGCAGAAGCTGCTTCTGAGACATCCTTTAAAAAACAAAACCCGCTGTTATATAGAGTTTCGGCAACGGAAAGGGTGACACCTGGAATTGTCATTAAAGAATCATAGCCTTTTTTTAAATGGCTGCTGTACTCATGTTCACTCATAACTTCAAGATGCCATCCGGTAAGTTTACATGCAAGACGGACATTCTGACCATTTTTCCCGATTGCAATGGAAAGATAGTCATCAACCACTACAACATCCATACTTTTATTGTCTTCATCAATAATAACCCTTGCAATTTCAGCAGGAGCCAGTGCATTACAGACAAATTTTGCAATGTCCGGATTCCAGGGAACTATATCAATTTTCTCTCCCCTTAATTCCTGCACAATAGTCTGTACCCTGTTTCCTTTCATGCCCACACATGCGCCTACAGGATCGACATCAGGATCTGAAGAGCTCACGGCAATTTTTGAACGTACTCCAGGTTCCCTTGAAGCACCTTTAATACTCACGATTCCTTCGGATATTTCCGGAACTTCCGTTTCAAATAATTTTACAATAAATTCAGGATGGGTCCTTGAAAGAATTATTTGAGCCCCCCTTGCCTCTTCAAGCACATCAAGAACATATGCCCTGATGCGGTCTCCCCTTCTGTATGTTTCTTTCTGTATCTGCTCCCTTGTAAAAAGAACAGCCTCAGCCTGTCCAAGATTAACAACTATATTTCCGCGGTCCATCCTCATAACAATTCCATTTATTATGGAACCTTTTTTATGGATAAAACTTTCATAAACCGCATTTCTCTCAGCTTCCTTCATCTTCTGGATAATCACCTGCTTTGCTGACTGAGCAGCGATTCTACCAAATTCAGAAGTATCAATTTTCAATCCCAGGCTGTCTCCCGGTTCACAGGCAGAATCGTATTTAAGACCCTCCTCAAGACTTAATTCAGTCACTGGATCTTCAGGATCTTCAACAACCTCCTTAAACTGGAACACCTCTATCACACCTGTTTTTTCATCATAATGGACTTCAATATCAGCTCGGGAACCAAGTTTCTTTTTTGCAGCTGACTCAATAGCATCTTTGATAGTCGTTATAAGGACTTCAGTTTCTATCCCCTTTTCCCTGCTTACCTGTTCAACAACCCGTTTAATATCTGTAATAAACATCCATATTCTCCGTATGCGCTAAGCAAGTCTTGCTTTTTTAATCTGTCCATGGGGAATTTCAATTGTTTTTCCATCTATGGACAAACCAGCAACGTCATTGCTGAAACTTTTAAGAATTCCTGTAAAATTTTTCCGCCCGTCAATAAGTTCAAATGTTTCAACGCGCACCTTATTCCCTGTAAATTTCAGGAAATCACCCTTCTTTTTTAATGGACGTTCAGGGCCAGGAGAAGATACCTCTAATCTGTATGGTCCGATATCCTCCATGTAAACATCTATTAAATCACCAATCTGGCGGCTCATATTTACGCAGTCGTCTATTGTAACTCCTCCTGTTTTGTCAATAAAAATTCTGATCACCACAGCCCCGCTTCCACCAATACATTCGGAATGGACAAGCTCAATATCCTCTGCAAGGCATAATGGTTCAACAACTCTTTCTATTTTTTCGACAAATAAATTGTTATTTATAGTCTGCGTCATAATATTGTATTTTACAATTTGCAAATTATTAAACTTTATATGAAATAAAACATAACCCATTACTTTTATTGGCTTCGCGTCTACGACCCATAATTTGTCAGAATCTTTGATTCTTTGATGCAATCTGGGCCAAATCCAGATCGGCCTCATGGCCGTTATAAAAAATATCTTTTTATCCTGCAAAGCCCTGTACTTTTCTAAAGCGAGCTATGCCCGCAAACCAAGTGCCTACCTCAATTTTTTGTTTTTTATTACAAAAATTCAGGGGTAAGGCACTAAAGAGCCGTCTCTAAAAAACAAAAACGGGCAAAAGCCCGTCCCTGATATACTCATTTTATTGTACAATATGCAGAATCATCGCCAAATGAAACAAAATCTGCTTTTATCCAAATAGCCCTCAAGGATAATACATGGAGCGGGCAACGAGGTTCGAACTCGCGACCCCAAGCTTGGGAAGCTTGTACTCTACCAACTGAGCTATACCCGCACACTAATTTAGAAATATAACCTAAATTAAAGCACTTGTCAATACCAAATTTTTAAGCTAACGTGACAAAACAGAATTTATTCGTTTCTGCAGGGACAACCGCTGCACAAAATTAATTACGGAAGATCCGCCTTAAATTTATCAATAATTAATTTTGAGATATGGTTATGAACACCTTTAACCATTTTTTCCTTTAACGTTTTTTCCCATGATCTGTAAACAACCCTCAAAGAAAGAGACTTCTTATTTTCACAAAGAGGTTTTCCTTCATAAACATCAAAAAGAAATACATCTTCAATTAAAGGATTTTTTTCCATAAGCCCTTTAATTTCAGAAATCACTGCTCCGGCTTCCACATCTTTATCCACAATTATAGTAATGTCCCTTGATAAAGAGGGGAACTTTGGAATAGCCACAGCTTGTATTGATTCAGGCAGCGCTTTGAGCAGGCTTTCCATGTCAAGTTCAAAAACAAAAGCATCCTGTTTCAGGCTGAAATTATTTAAAACCCTGGAATCTATCTGCCCTATGCTTCCAAGTTGTTCATCTTTCTTTGTAATCACAGCGGCATATCCCTTTTTTAAATAGGGAAATTCCTTATCATTTGCCCTTGAAAAAACTAAATTGGAAATTCCAAGCCCGTTAAGAAGACCTTCAACTGCTCCTTTCATGTCGAAAAAATCACTGTCAATTTTTTTAGAATGCCATGACAATTCAGATTTTCCACCTGTCCATAATGCTGCTGCCATCTCTTTTTCTTCAGGCTGAACACCTTTCTGCACAGCAAAAAACACATGGCCTGTTTCAAAAAGTTTTAAATCATCAATCTGCTGATAATTATTACGCCTCATGGTATCTAAAAGCCCCGGTAAAAGGGATGTTCTTAAAACAGACATCTCTTCGGAAATGGGGTTTAAAATTGTTTCAACGTTTCTTTTTTTATCTCCGGAATTAAGTAGAAGTTTGTCACAGAAATCGGAAGAAATAAAACTGTAATTAACAGCTTCACTGAATCCGACTCCGTTCATGATCTCTTTTATATTTTCCCGAAGCGTTATAACAGGGGACAGTTTTCCACCCTGTGCCGGTATTTCAGGAAAGCTTGTTTTTATATTATCATAACCCCACAGCCTTGCAACTTCTTCGGAAAGGTCTTCAGGTCTTGAAACATCAACCCTGAAGCAGGGCACAATAACTTTTAAAACGGTATCGTTTACCCTTGTTACTTTAAATTCAACCGACTCTAAAAATTCACTTATTTCTTTAGAAGAGAAATTTGTACCAAGACGTTTGTTAAGGGAATTAATATCAAGCATAATTTCAGTTAAAGGCTTTTTTACCGGGTGTTCATCAATAATGCCTTTTACAATGGCACCATCCCCGATATCCGCCATAAGGGCAAGTGCACGCTTAAGGGCATTTTTTGTATTGCAGGGGTCCACCCCCCTTTCAAAACGATGGGAAGCATCGGTTATTATACCGGTTCTTTTTGAAGTTTTTCTTACGGATACAGGATTAAAATAAGCACTTTCAACAAGAACCCTTGTTGTCTTTTCCGAAATTTCCGAATTTTCTCCGCCCATCACACCTGCAACGGCAACCGGTCCTTTTCCGTCACATATCATCAGCATATCAGGCTCAAGATCGTGCTCTTTTCCGTCAAGGGTGGTAAATTTTTTATCATCACCCGCTTTTCTGACTTCAATCCTGCCTTCTGAAATAAGGTCAAAATCAAAGGCGTGCAGTGGCTGTCCTGTTTCCATCATAACAAAATTGGTAATATCAACAATATTGTTAACAGGATTCATTTCAATGGCTTCAAGTCTCTGTCTGAGCCAGAACGGTGAGGGCTTGACCTTTACATCAAGGACAAGACCTGCTGTGTATCTTGGACAGAGATCAGAATCAATTATATCAACCTTTGCAAAATCATCTATAAAAGAAGTTTCTCTGATTTTACCGTCAAGGTCAGCTTTGGGTATAAAAAGTTTTTCAGCAGGCCTTTTAAAAGCTGCAATTTCCCTTGCAACTCCTGTCATGCTTAAACAGTCCGGCCGGTTTGGTGTAAGATCTATATCAAAAATATAATCACTTAAACCAAGAGCATCTGCAAGTGGTGTTCCAGGAACAAGATTTTGATCAAGCTCCATTATACCTGAAAAAATAGAATCAAGCTTAAGCTCTGATGAACTGCACAGCATGCCCTCGGAGACCTCTCCGCGCAGTTTTGATTTTTTTATCTTGAAATCTCCGGGTAAAACAGCACCGATTATGGCACAGGGGACAACAAGGCCTTCCCTGACATTGGGAGCACCGCAAACTATATTTTTTATCTCATCATTACCTACATTAACGCTGCAGCAGGTAAGCTTGTCAGCATTGGGATGTTTTTTAGTTTCCACAACCCTTGCCACAACAACTTTATCAAGATAAGCATACCTGTCATAAAAAGACTCAACTTCCAACCCTGCCATGGTGAGTTTTGCAGCCATTTCAGTGGGTTCAATATCAACCGATGTATATTCTTTTAACCAGCTTAAACTGACTTTCATATCAAAATTGACCTAAAAAACGCATATTATTTTCAAAAAATTTCCTCAAGTCATCTATGCCGTATTTCAGCATTGCAAGACGCTCAATCCCCACTCCAAAGGCGAAGCCTGTGTATTTATCAGTATCATATCCCATATTTTCAAATACTGCAGGATGTACCATACCGGCACCAAGAATCTCCAACCACCCTGATTTTGAACACACCCTGCACCCTTTTCCTTTACAGATCACGCATCTGATATCAACTTCTGCACTTGGCTCGGTAAATGGAAAATAACTCGGGCGGAACCTTAAAGATGTTTCCTTATCAAAAATCTGCTGAATAAATGTTGTAAGGATACCCTTAAGATCTCCAAAAGACACATTTTTATCAACCATCAGGCCTTCCACCTGATGAAACATGGGGGTATGGGTAATATCGGAGTCACACCTGTAAACCTTACCTGGTGCAATGATCCTCACAGGAGGTTGAGTTTTTTCCATAACCCGTGGTTGAGTCGGTGAGGTATGGGTTCTTAAAACGATGGAATCGGATATATAAAAAGTATCCTGCATATCCCTTGCAGGATGGTACTTTGGTATATTTAAAGCCTCAAAATTATAATAGTCCGTCTCAACTTCAGGACCTTCTGCAATATCAAACCCCAATTTTACAAAAATATCTGAAATTTCCCTTGAAATTTTAGTAATGGGATGGAGATGCCCCCTTGTCAAAGGACGACCTGGAAGGGTTACATCAATAAAATCATCTGCACCGCCACTTTTAGCTTTCAGTTTATCAGCAGCTATTTTAAATGCCCTGTTAAGCTTTGCTTTAAGTAAATTGGCATTTTTACCTGCATTTGGTCTTTCATTTTCAGGAAGCTTTGAAATATTTCTTAAAAATGTTGTAACAAGCCCCTTTCTGCCGAGATACTTAATGGAAAGATTCTCCACATCTTCAGGTGTCAAGGCATTATCAAGTTCTTCAAACGCCTGTTCTTCAATCTCTTTTATGCTTTTTACCACAATTACCCTCTACTTCAACAGGATCAAAACTGAGATGCAGCTTTTGAGACTATTTTGGAAAAGCCTGCAGGGTCGTTCACAGCAAGATCGGCCAGCACTTTTCTGTCAAGTTCAATATTAGCGAGTTTAAGCCCGTGAATAAATTTATTATACGAAAGGTTATTCATCCTTGCGCCTGCATTGATTCTTATGATCCACAGTTTACGAAAATCTCTTTTACGTGCTCTGCGGTCACGGTAAGCATACATTAATGCCTTATTAACAGAATCTGCAGCCGTACGGTAAAGTTTACTGCGACTGCCCCTGAAACCCCTGGCAAGCTTTAAGACTTTATTCCTGCGCCTTCTTGCTTTAAAACCTCTTTTAACTCTCATTATTATACTCCCTGGAATAACGGCCATGAGGCCGATATGGTTTTACCCGTTTTACCTGGATTTATCTTACAATGTAAAATGTAATAAATGTAGTAAGTTATATTCTATTTCTTATAAAAAAAAGTATTTAGCCGTTTGGTAGCAGACGTTTTACTTCTTTCATATCGGATTTACCAATAATCTGATCAAGTCTGAACGATCTTTTTCTCTTTGTCGTTTTTTTTGTCAAAATATGACTTGAATGTGATTTCCTGAACTTATAGTGTCCTGAACCTGTTTTTTTAAAGCGTTTTGCAGCCGCTCTATTGGTTTTTATCTTTGGCATATTCTATTCTCCATTTAGAATGCAGATCAATGCATTCCACTTTTATATTTGCCAGAATCTTTAGATTCTTTGAGGCGGCCGAATTTGAATCCGGATCTGCCCCATGGCTGTTACATTGGCGGTCTCTTAAAAAAATATAATGGCATAAACCACCTCATCGCGGGCAGATTATACCACCATAGAAAAAGTTAATATTGTTTACTACAATTCCAGTCTAAAGCTAACTATGCCCGCAACCCATGTGCCTACCTCAATTTCTTGTTTTTTATTACAGAAATT